>JAFGIH010000576.1 GCA_016929985.1 Thermoleophilia bacterium
GGCCTGCCGCCCCGACTTGCTTTCGAAGGCGATGCCCTGCACGTGGTCGCCGTCGATGAGGGCAGTGCCGGCCCAGGAGTGCAGGTAGAGCTTCACCCCGGCCTCTTCGACCATCTCGTTGCAGACGCACTTGAGCATCTCCGGATCGACGATGACGCTCATACGCACCCTGCCGTCGACCACGAAGTCGTGGTAGTGCTTCAGCTGTTCGGTGAGTTGCGGATCGTCGGAGCCCAGATGGCGCCGGTGCGGATGCCGGGCCCCGCCCTTGGCAGCCACCCTCTGCATCATCTCGTCGCAGATGCCGGCGATCTCTTGCTCCGCGCTGCCGGAGCTCATGTTGGGGATGAGGATGACGAGTCCCCCGGTGGCCATGCCGCCCAGGTGGTTGTAGCGCTCGACCAGGGTGGTAGAGGCCCCGTTCCGGGCCGCAGCTATCGCGGCGGCCACCCCCGCCGGCCCGCCCCCGACCACCAGCACCTCGGTCTCGTGGCAGACCCTCAACTGCCGTGCAGGTTCCAGGATCGTCTTGTCCGCTGAGCTCATCGCGTCCACCTGTGTCTCGGGCATGTCCGGCCTCCTCGTTCGACTTCCCCAGTGTAACCCGCTACGCCGCCGTGTTTGCTAAGAAGATTCTCATCCCCCACAGGTGAATTCCGCGCCTATCCAGGGTACGCTCCCGCTCGATGGAGACACGCCCCCAAGGAGGACCGGCCAGGTGAAGAAGACCAGACGCCCGCGACCGCTGCAGTGGCTCAGATACGTCGTGCAGGCGATCGTCGCCGTCTATGTCCTTGCGATAGCGATCGCCAGCTTCGTGGGCGAGACTTGGGCAGCCAACCTCCATACCATCTGCCCCTTCGGCGGCGTGGCCAACATATACACGTATCTGGCGGACGGCGGGTACGTGGCCAAGCTGCACTCGGCGGTCTTCGTGATGCTCTTGGCGTTAGTGATAGGTCTGGTGCTCACCGGCAAGTCGTTCTGCGGATGGATCTGCCCACTCGGATCGGTGCAGCAGGCTTTGGGTTGGATAGGCCAGCGCCTCTGGCCGCGTGCGTACAACAGACTCCCGCGATGGCTCGAACGCATACTGCACTACCTCAAGTGGCTCGTACTCGTCTGGGTGTTGGTGCAGACGGCCCGCACCGGGCGCCTCATCTTCCAAGACTGGGATCCGTATTACAACCTCTACCACATCTGGACCGACGAGATCGCGATAAGCGGCTACGTGGTCACCGGCCTCACTCTGGTAGCAGCGCTCTTCGTCCCCCGGGCCTTCTGCCGCTTCGCCTGTCCCTTGGGCGCCTTCAACGGCATCTTCAACTGGTTCTCGTTCATCGGCATCAAGCGTGACGCGAAGACCTGCACCGACTGCGGACTCTGCTCCAAGGTCTGTCCCGTGAATATCGACATCTGCGCGAGTGACACCATCCGCAGCATCGAGTGCATGCGTTGCCTGAAGTGCGTGGATGCCTGCCCCCAGAACTCCAGAGCCGGCAACACGCTCAAACTCCACACCTGGTTCAGCGGCGTCGGCCGGCTCCGCGGCGCGGAGGCGGCCGCGTTCACGCCGGACTCGGGCGCAGCGCCCGGCGCGGCACAAGGCGCGGCGGCCGGCCGCACGAGGCGCCGATCGGTGTCTACCTGGCTCTTCGCCGGCGTCGCCATCACCGCCTTCGTCATTCCGATCCTCGTCACCAATCTGACCGGCGACTTTGAGATCACCGGTGGCAGGGGAGGCGGCAAAGGTGGAGGTGAAGGTCGGGAGTCCACGGAGCCCGGCGCACTCCAAGAGGGCGAGGAGCGAGACGAACTCGGCTCCGTCGAGGAGGGAGATGGAGACGGCGGCCAGACCATCCGAGGCAGCACGACCCTGGCCGAGATCCAGGCGATGGGCGCGGACATCGCCGAGTTCCTCGAGGAGTTCGGCCTTCCCGCGGACACGCCAGTGGGTACGAGGCTACGCGAAATCGCCGAGGCGTACGGCTTCACCATGAGTGATGCCCGCGCATACGTCGATTCCGTTCGATAAGAGACTTCTCATCTTCTTCTCATGCTCGTCTCACACCGGCTCCCCATACTTGAAAGCATGAGCAGCAGCTCACCCGCACGACGATAGAGATCGAAGAAGACAAGGAGGTCGAAGATGGGTAGACGCAAGACGATCATCATGATCGCCGTCGTCGCCGCCCTGACCCTGGCCGTCGCCGGATCCGCCTATGCGTTCACGCTCGGGAACGGCCCAGGCGACCAGGACAACCAGGCGGCCGCGGCGCAGGCGGCCCAAGGCAGCACCGTCCAGAGTCCCAGCACCACGTCAACTGAGAGCACAGAGAGCACAGCGGGCCCGGTGCAGCAACGCGACCGTGTCCAGGATCCGACTGGTGAGGACTGCGACGGCAGTGGCGACTGCGACGGCAGCGAAGACTGCGACGGTACCTGCGACCAGGTGCAAGAGCAGACTCAGGCCACCACCCAGAACAGCGGCGAGGAGACTCGCAACCGTGCCGCCACCGAGGCCGGTCAGGGTAATGGCGCCAGGAACCAGGCCCAGGCTCGCACCGAAGAGTGCGACGGTGATTGCGAGCAGGCCCAGTCGCAGAACGGTGAGCCCCAGGGGCCCAAGCCCCAGGGAACCTCAGAACCCGGCCAGGGTCAAGGCGCCATGAACGGCACGACGACCCAGAGCCGGACCCAGGACGGCGACTGCGATGGCGATTGCGACCAGACCCAGACCCAGACTCAGACTCAGGATTGCCTGCAAGACGGCACCTGCGAGGGTGACGGCCCGTACGGTCCCAGCACCGGCGACAATGCCGCCGGCAACGGCCCCGGCCCGGGCGATGGTGTCCGTGACGGCGCAGGCGCCGGTCCCGGCCCTGACACCGCCAACGGCGGTTCCGACTCTGCCGGCGCAGGCGCCGGTCGCGGCCGCTAGCTCGCTGGAGACACGTCACCTGGAACGTACTCATTGATACACGTAGCACTGAGAACGGCTTTCGCCCCAGGCGGGACTGCGATCGCAGTCCCGCCTGGGGCTCCCGTCATGAGTCCTCTGCTAACATCTCCGCACTGCGTCTAGGAGGTCGATGACAGCCATGAGGTCTCTGCTTCGCCGGTTGATCGTCCCATTGGTTGGCACAGGCCTGGTGATCGTCGTCGTCACCGTCGCCCTGGTGGTGCTGGACCTCGGTGGCTCCACGCAAGACGGCGCCAGATCGCTGCCGGTGGTCCAGATCGGGAGCGCATCGGCCGCCCCGGCGGCTGAAACCGCCGACACCACTCAGTCCACAACAGTCACGGCGCCGGAGTCCCCTCTCGAGGGGCAGGGACAGGGACAAGGCCAAGGCTCAGGTTCAGGTTCATCCGCCGGTCAGGGGTACAGACCCGCTACGACTCAGAGCCAAGGTGACACAGCCGGCCCCGGATCGACTCTTAGGGACGGCAAGACCACTATTGTTACCGGAAGCATCAGAGTCCAACCGGGCTCCGGACCCCGCGGCGGCTCTTCCTCCGCCAGTACGTCCACGACCACCGCCACCACCACAACCACCACGGACGCGGAGAACCCGGTCACGACCGGAACGGACGGCGGCTCCACCACATCCTCCACGCAGGAGACCCCCTCCACCGGCGGACCATACGGCTCCACCTCCAGCACGGCTGCACAGAGTCCATCGTCGACAGGTGGGTCGGGCGGCGGGATGCACGGCACCCCCTCCACCATGCGCGGAAGGTGATAGAACCATGCGGTTGCTGCTTGTCGAGGACGAATCCCGAGTAGCCTCCTTCATCGCCCAGGGGCTACAGGACGCCGGCTATCTCACCGACGTCGCCGGCCGGGGAGGCGAGGCGCTCGCCCGCCTGCGCGGCGGCCAGGTGTGGGATCTCATCCTGCTCGACGTAGGCCTTCCCGACATGGACGGTTTTCAGGTGCTGGCCGAGATCCGCAAGGCCGACCAACTCACCCCCATCATCATGTTGACCGCCCACGGCGACGTGCCGTCACGAGTGAAGGGTCTGGACCTGGGAGCCAACGACTACCTCCCCAAGCCCTTCGACTTCGACGAGTTGGTCGCTCGCATCCGGGCGCAACTCCGGCAGGACCGGCAGCAGCTGGCCTCGGCGCTGCAGGCCGGAGACCTCACCCTAGACCTGAAAGCGCGCAGAGCCGTGCGCGGGGATCGCGCCGTCGACCTCACTTCCCGGGAGTTCTCCCTGCTCGAGTTCTTCCTCCGTCACCAGGGACAGGTCCTTTCGCGGGCGCAGCTCCTCAACGGGGTCTGGGGGTATGACTTCGACCCACAGACCAACGTGGTCGACGTATATGTGGGCTACCTGCGCGGCAAGCTCGACACACCCGGGCAGGAGTCGCTCATCGAGACCGTGCGGGGCGGAGGCTATCGGTTCCGCGCGCCACAACCACCGGCCGCTTCGGATTAGTTGAGACTCCGGCTGACCCTCTGGTTCGTCCTCGGCGTGATAGTCATCACGGCCGCCGGGGCCGTAGGGACGTACGCCATCCTGGGCCAGCA
>JAFGIH010000577.1 GCA_016929985.1 Thermoleophilia bacterium
ACCTACCACGTGGTGAAGGGTAAGGGCGAGGCCATGGTGAAGGCTCTGGTCACCCAGGCGAAGAGCCGGGGGGTGAGCATCTTCCCTGGGGTGCCGGTCAAAGCGCTGCTCAAGGAAGGCGGGCGCATCTCCGGCGTGGTCGCCGATGACGGCGGCGGCGAGGTGGAGGTCGTGGCCCAGGCTGTGATCGTCGCTACCGGTGGTTTCGCCAACAACAAAGAGTGGATCAAGAAGTACGCCGGCTTCGAGCTCGGTGTGGACGTCGTCCCCATCGGCAACACCGGCAAGATGGGGGACGGTATACGTATGGCCTGGGAGGCCGGGGCGGCCGAGGCGGGCGTCGGTACCCTGGAGCTGTTCCGCGTGGCGCCCGTCGGGCCGGATTTCGCCACCTGGAACGACCTCGAGATCGCGTGCGCACAGCCTGAACTGTGGGTGACGGCGAGGGGTGAGCGGTTCTGCGACGAGACCATCGGCTTCTGGGACACTCAGGTAGGCAACGCGAACTCCAAGTTCGCTAAGGACGGCTATACGTTCAACATCTTGGACGACCCGGTGCTGAACCACATGATCCAGAACGGCATCGACAACAACGTGGGCGTGGACTTCCTGCCCGGCTACAAGCCCGTGAACGTCTTCAAGGAGATCGAGGCCGCCATCGAGCGGGGGAGCACCGAGGTGTTCGCCGCGGACTCCGTGGAGGAGCTGGCCGTGAAGATCGGCGCCGACCCGGCAGCGCTGCAGGCGACGGTGGACGAGTACAACGTGTGCTGCGCCGCGGGGTACGACGAGGCCTTCGCCAAAGACCACAAGTATCTCAGGCCGCTGCTGGGCCCGAGGTTCTACGCCGTCAAGGGCCGCACCGTCTTCTTGGGGACGATGGGGGGCATCAAGATCAACGGCCGCATGGAAGTGCTCGACAAGAAGGGCGCGGTCATCCCGGGGCTGTACGCGGGCGGCTTCGACGCCGGCGGCATGTACGGCGACAGCTATCCCATCAAGGGCTCGTCAGGCCTGGCGTCCGCCTTCGCGACCAACTCAGGGCGCATCGCCGGCAAGAGCGCCCTCGCGTATCTGGGCAAGTAGTGACAGGAGAGAGGTCCTAGGGTCATGGGAGAGAGCGCGTACGGTCAGTACATCATAAAGAAGCCCATGAGACGCGATCTCTGGGATTCGTATGATTTCTATGGTGAAGAGGACTACAAGTCAGGGATGACCTTCATGTTCTTGAAGGTGGCAGAACCGTGCGTCATGGAAGAAGAGCCTCATGTGCACGATTTCGACATGTACCTGCACTTCCTATCGTTCGATCCCGATGACATGGAACATCTCGACGCCGACATCGAGATCGGCTTCGGACCAGAGCAGGAGATCCACCACATCGATTCACCGTGCAGTGTCTTCATACCCAAGGGGATGCTGCACTGTCCGCTGATATTCAAGAGGGTGGGGAAACCGATCTTCTTCGTGCATACCTCGATCTCTCCAAAGTATTACAAGTTGGAAGGATAGCGGTGTACGATGCAAGTATGGATCGATGCAGATCGAATATCGGTATCTACTGAAAGGGGTCGAGAAAATGGCTGCTGATTCCTTCAACTTCACACCGGCTGTCGTGCCCAGAGTAGTGAGAGGCATGAAGAAGAGCAAATACGCCGCCACTGTGGAAGCCGTGCATCAGCACATGAAAGACCACAAGGGCACGCAGGCCGTCAAGGTGGAACTTGGCGAAGTGACCGTGAAGTCGGCGGTGGCCAGCTTCCGCGCCGCCATCGCCAGGCTGTACCCGGATACGCTCAAACTGGTGCAGCGGGGTGGGGAGCTCTACATCGAGCGGAAGAAGTGACACTGGAGCACGGCTATGGAGGACGTGACATGAGATTGGACGGCAAGGTAGCCATCATCACCGGCGGCGGCACCGGCATCGGGAGGGCCATAGCGGAGCGCTTCGTCGCGGACGGCGCGCATGTGTGCATCACCGGCCGGCGCCAGGAGCTGCTCGACGTAGTGGCAGCCTCCTTGCCCGCGGAGCGGGTGAAGGCCTGCGCGGCCGACGTGACCGATCTGGCCGCCGTTGAGAGGGTGATGGAGACCGCCCTGTCGTTCGGCAAGGGCCTGCACGTGCTCGTCAACAACGCCGGCATGGACCAACCCATGGACACCGTGGTCGATCTCGATGCGGCGCTGTGGAGCCGCGTGCTCGAGGTGAACCTCACCGGGCCGTTTCTCACCATGAAGGCCGCCATCCCGCACATGATCGAGGCGGGCGGGGGCTCCATCGTCAACGTGAGTTCGCTGGCGGGGCTTCTGGGCGTACCCGCGCTGCCCGCCTACTGCGCCTCGAAGAGCGGCCTGATAGGCCTCACCAAACAGGTGGCGGTGGACTTCGGCGTGAAGAAGGTGCGCTGCAACGTGGTCTGCCCCGGCGCGACCAAGACCGAGATGTTCGTGGGCGGCATGACGCCGTTCGCCGAGGCGTGCGGCATAGAGGTCGACGAGGTGTTCCGCACCTTCTCGCAAGACATCCCCCTGCGGCGGGTGTCGAGTCCCAGCGAGATGGCGGGTCTGTGCAGTTTCCTGGCGAGCGATGACGCGAGCTTTCTCACCGCCGCGGTCATACCGGTGGACGGCGGCGCCGTGGTGGTGGACGTGTCTGGCGCGGCCATCAACCAACTGGCCGCCCGCCATCTGGGAGTGTAGGAGGCGGGCGTGTCGGTGCGGATCAGGTTGATTGGGGATCTGCGGCGTTTTGCCGATGTAGAATCTATAGAAGTCGAGGGTCGCGCCACTCTCAGGACGGCTCTGGACGAACTGGCCCGGCAGCACCCCCGCTTGGGCAGAGAGCTCTTCGATGCTCAGGGGAGGTTGCACTACGCTGTGGTGTTCATGGTCGGCGACCGGAGGGTCATGTGGCCCGACGACGGCGACGCGCCGATCGAGGACGGGGAGCAACTGATGCTGACCCGGTTCCACGCCGGGGGCTAGAGCGAAACTTGCAGGCTTTTCGCATCGAGGTTTCGCTTGACAAGCCTCCGGGAATTGGCGAAAATAGACACGGCAGAATACAGAACACTGTTCCGTGTACGGAACTCACTTTTTGCCGATAGCCGCCCAGGGCTTGCACTCGTGAAGGGAGACAGAATGGCACCTGAGAATTCGAACATCGCCCCCGTCATCCAAGGTACGATCCATCCGAAGGCCGCGGAGGAGATCCGCTCGGTCCAAGTGATGACCGATCGGCTCAAGCAGCTGAAGAAGGAGTGGGAAGATTCGGCGCCTCAGGTCTACGTGGACGACACGTTGCTCTTCACGGAGTCCTGGAAAGAGACCGAAGCCCTGCCTGTGGACTACCGGTGGGCCAAGGCCTTCCAGAAGAGGCTGGAGAACTGCCCCATCCTCATCCGCGATCCCGAGATCATCGTCGGTTCGTCCACCAAGTTCATCCGTGGCAACAACGTCACCTGCGCCATGAAGCCGCGCGAGATCCTCGCCATGTGCGAGAGCGGCAAGTTCGACCGCAAGCTGAGCGACATCTCCTCGACGGTCATCGACCCCGACGACCTCGAGAAGCTCAAGGCCGACGCCGAGTACTGGGTCGAGCATATGAACCCGGTCAACTACGTGAACGTCGCGCTGGAAGACGAGCTCGGCAAAGAGCACTTTGACCTTCTGTTCGACCACGCCATGCTCATGGAAGGCCGGGCGGTACGTGAGAACCCCGACCGCGG
>JAFGIH010000578.1 GCA_016929985.1 Thermoleophilia bacterium
ACCCGGCGAGACGGCGAGGAGTTCCTCGCTCTCGCCCCTCGAGTGCCGGTGCGCACCGAGGTGGAGCTCTTCGCCTTGGAAGAGGCGAACGAGGCGCTCGACCGGCTGCGGCGGGGGCAGATCAGGGGAGCAGCGGTTCTGCAGCTATAGGTGTCACCGCCATGGAGAGCGAGGAGCGACCGATGCAGTACGAAGAGCTACTCGGACTGATGAAGAGCCGCCGGACCGTCCGCGCCATCAAGCCCGACCCGGTGCCGGATGACGTGGTGGGGAAGCTCCTCGAGGTCGCGCGCTGGGCGCCCACAGGCTTCAACATGCAGCCGGCCGAGCTCATGGTGGTCACGGACATCGCGCTGCGCACGCAGATCAAGAAGATGGTCGACGATTGGGTGGACACCGACTTCTTCGCTCTGGAGGCGACCCGGGAGGAGTGGCAGGGGCCACCGTGGACCGCTGAGACCCATGGCCGCCCGGAGTGTCCGTTGGCGCCGCTCTTCATCCTGATACTGGGAGACGAACGGCGGCGTGCCGGCCTCCCCATGAACGCCCGTTACGACAAGCACAAGTGCGACTCTATCTTCGACTCGTCGCTCTCGAACGTCTTTCTCTATCTGTGGCTGGCGGCTCAGAGCCTGGGCCTTGCCGCGCAACCGGTCTCGACGGTCAAGAGCCCTAAGGTCCAGGGACTGGTCAGGCACCTGCTCGACATCCCGCACTTCCTCTCCGTCTACGAGATGTTGGTGGTGGGATACAGCGCCATGGAAGGAGGTCCCTCGGTCAAGCTCACCCGGCATCTCGACCAGATGGTGCACTACGACCGGGCGGGGGAGGGGGAATTCGTGAGCGATGAAGAACTGAAGAAGGAGATCCGCAAGTTGCGGGCGGGCAACGTGTCTCGTCACAGAGAGGCGAGCCGGATGAACGAGGCAGAGGAGGCTTAGTGGAACTGAGGGGTTGCGAGGGGCTCCGTGAGGCCGCCCACGGCTGCGGGGTGGTGCTCCTGTGTGCGACCGAGGCCGAGTCGGCGTCGGTGCGCGCCGCGCTGCAGGCGGCGCGTCATCACACTGTCGCGACGAAGACCATCTATATGGGGGAGCTGGCCGCGGCCGTGGAGTCTGCACCGCCGGTGAAGGTGTGTCTCGCTATCAGCGGGTGCGACAAGGCGAACGCGGCGCATCTGCTGACCTGTCTGCTGCAGGCTCTGACACCCGGCCCGAGTCTGGTGCTGCAGTTCGGCATAGGGGGAGCCTTCCCCAGCTCCGGCCCCGGGCCGGGCGCCGGAGTGGGCGACATCGTCATCGCCACCCAGGAGATCTACTCCGACACGGGGAGTTCCAGCCCCGAGCGATGGTATTCCGCCGCCGAACTGGGTCTGCCGATAGCGCGGGTGAACGGTGCGGAGCTGGGCGGATCGTTCCCTCTCGACGTGGGTCTTGCGCTGGCGGCGACGGACGTCATCCAGGCCCTCGAGTGGTCGGACGCCGATCGCGGTGCAGTCCCGATCACGCCGGAGAACGCTACCTGGTCGACGGGTGTCGGGCGCCCTGGGGGTAAGCCCGCGGTGCTGCTGGGCACCTGCCTCACTGCCTCGCGGGTCACGGGTCTGCGCGGCCAGGCTGAACAGGCGGCGGCCCGCTGGGGCGCGTTGGCCGAATCGATGGAAGGCGCCGCCGCGGCTCATGTGTGTGCGCTCCACCAGGTACCGTTTCTTGAGATCAGAGGCATCAGCAATCTGGTGGTCGACCGCGACCGCGGATCGTGGCGGGTGGAGCCTGCGGCCGCGATCGCGGGACGGGCCGCTGTGGCCGTGGCCGCGGCCGTGGATGGTCTGCCGCTTGGGAAGAAGGAATGAACTCAGCGAGCGACATGAATGGCGGAGTCTGCCGGGCTCCTCTTCGCCTGGCCTATTCGCCCTGTCCCAACGACACTTTCATCTTCCGCGCCTGGGTCCGGGGCTTGGTGCCCGGCGCTCCGGCCGTCGAAGAACGGCTGGAAGACATCGACACCCTCAACCTGATGGCCCTTCGGGACAAGGCCGACGTCATCAAGGTCTCCATGAATGCCTTCGCCCATCTGCGGGAATCCTACGCGCTCCTGCACTCGGGAGGAGCCATGGGACGGGGATGCGGTCCGCTGGTGGTGGGTCAGAAAGACGGATGGCTCCGGCCGGCGCCGTCGCTGCAGCGAGTGGCCGTCCTGGCGGATGAGCTGGCTCGCGCCCGGGTGGCCATCCCTGGGGAGTTGACCACGGCCGCGCTGCTGGTGGGACTCTTCACGGGCGGTCTTCGGCAGGCCATGGTCATGCCCTTCGACCACATCATGCCCTCGGTCGCCGCAGGCCAGGTGGATGCGGGAGTCATCATCCACGAAGGCCGGTTCACCTACGGGTCGTACGGTCTGCGCCGCCTGGTCGATCTGGGAGAGTGGTGGGAAGAGACCAGCAGGCTGCCTATCCCGCTGGGCGGCATAGCCGTGTCGCGGTCGCTGGATCGCTCCGTGCAAGTCCAGATCGAGCATGCAGTCAGTTCCAGCGTAGAGCACGCACTTACTCACCCCGAGGAGGCGATGGACTACGTGGGGCGGCACGCGCAGGAGTTGGACCCTACGGTGTGCAAGGCTCACATCGACCTGTACGTGAACGAGTTCACCTTGGACTATGGCGAGGAAGGCAGAGAGGCTATCGAGCAACTACTGGAGTCGGCGGCCTGCTTCGGAGTCATCCCGGCCTCGGACAAAGGGCTCTTCTGGGACGACTGACGGTGCGGCCGGGGGTCTAGCAGGCTGCTATCCTACCTGCTTATGCTGCACATCACCGACATCTCCAAATCGTTCGGCAGCCAGACGCTGCTCGATGAGGCCAGCCTGCATGTGAGGCCGGGCATGCGCGTGGGGCTGGTCGGCCCCAACGGCGCCGGCAAGACTACGCTGCTCCGCATCATCGTGGGGGAGATGTCGCTCGACGGCGGCGAGATCAGCGCCCGCAAAGACCTGCGTATGGGCTTCCTGCCGCAGGAGATCGAAGAGATCGCCGACCACGCGGTCATCGACGAGGTGCTGGCTTCACACGCCGAGGTGCTGACGGCCGAGCGGCGCATGGTCGACCTGGGGCGTCAGATCAGCGAGGCCTACGGGGCGGGTGGCCGCGGCCCCGGCGCCGCCGACCCTGACGAACTGCTGCACGAACTGGGCGCTCTGCAGACCGCCTTCGAGAGCGTTCACGGCTACGATCTCGAGACCCGGGCTCAGACCATCCTGCGTGGCATGGGCTTCAAGGACAGCGACTTCGACCGGCCCATCGCCGAGTTGTCCGGCGGTTGGCGCATGCGCGTAGCCCTCTCGCGGTTGCTGCTGGAGCAGCCCGATCTGCTCCTCATGGACGAGCCGACCAACCATCTCGACCTGGAGAGCCTCATCTGGCTGGAAGACTTCCTCCTCACCTGGCCGGGCGCGCTCGTTGTCATCAGCCACGACCGCTACTTCCTGAACCGCATGGTGACCCATATCGCCGACCTCGACCGAGGCGTCATCGACCTCTACGCCGGTGACTACGATCATTTCGAGGAGGAGAAGAAACAGCGCTACGAGGCTCTGGTCAACGCAGCGAAGAACCAGCAGCGCGAGATCGATTCGGCTGAGGCCTTCATCCGCCGCTTCAGGGCCAAGAACACCAAGGCCAAGCAGGT
>JAFGIH010000579.1 GCA_016929985.1 Thermoleophilia bacterium
CGGTGGAGTATAGCCGCAACTCCGTAAGAATGCTGTAAAGTCCCCCCGTGGAACGCGGTAATCTAGCACTCCTGCCGCGTGAGGAGAGATGCTCACATGAGTATAGAGCAACCTATCAGCCGCCGCGATTTCCTGAAAGCCATCGGGAAGACGGGAGCTGCCGTCGGCTTCGGCGCCGGCCTCGCCGGGCTGCTCTCTGGGTGCGACGAGACGGGCGTCTCCAGCAATACCACCGCCACCATCCGGCCTGGGGAGACGACCACTACCACGACAGGATCCACTACTACTACGACGACCACCACGGTCGCGACGCGACCCGAGGTGGGCCGTCCTCTGCGGATTGGTCTCGTCTCGGCAAGGACGGGTCCGCTCGCGCTACTTGGGAAGGCCGACGATTGGTGGGTGGCTCTGGGGTTGGAAGCCGTGGGCGAGGGCGTCGTCTGCGGTGATGGAAAACTCCGTGCTGTCGGGGTATCGGTGCGAGACAGCCGGTCCGACCCGGCGGTCGCGGCCCGGTTGGCGGCCGACCTCATCTCGGGCGAGCGAGTGGACCTGATCATGTGCTCCGGCGACTCAGCGATAGTCAACGCGGTGGCGGATCAGGCACAGAGCCTGGAGTGTCCTTGTCTGGCCGACCTCGTTCTCTGGCAGTCCTTCGTCAATGGCAGGGGCGGGTCTGCCGATAGGCCTTTCGAGTGGACGTACGCCCATGCCTACGGGCTCGAGGATGTGGTTGCGAGCTATCTGGCCATGTGGGGGCAGCCGGCCACCAACAAGAAGATCGGCGTGCTGCTCCCCGACGACATCGACGGGCGCATATGGGGAGACGCGACTGCCGGGGTGGCCGCACTGGCGACCGAGGAGGGGTACGAGTGCGTGGCGCCGGGTCTGTATCCGGCATCGTCCACTGATTTTGCCCCCCAGATAGAAGAGTTTCTGAAGAATGGATGCGAGATATGCTTTTGCGGTATGAAAACGAGCGACTTCTTGCTCTTTTGGAGACAGGCGGCACTACAGAGCTACCGGCCGAAGATCGTCACCGTGAGCGGGGGCCTACGGTTCCCGCACTCGGTGGAGGTGGTAGGCTCCAGCGCTCTCAATATGACGGGGGAGTGCCTGTGGCATCCGAGCTGGCCCTATAGGGACTCTCTCACTGGGAAGAGTGGGCAAGAACTCGTCGAAGACTACCAAGCCAAGACGGGCGATCAATGGACGGTCGCTCTTGCGCAGTACGCCAAGTTCGAGTGGGCCATACAGGTTTTCAAGAAGGCGAAGAACATCGTAGACAAGAGAGAGGTGATCGCTCGGGTGCGCAGTGCGAGACTCGATACGTGCAATGGCCCGTTGGATTTCACCAGGCCCACCGCGACGGGGGACCCCGCGGTGAGTCGGCGTCCGGCGCAGAACGTATACAAAGCGCCGGTGGGTGGCGCGCAGTGGGTCGCCGGCACGATGTTCCCATTCGAGCCCAGGATGGTCGCCGGGGTCAATCAGCCGGACCTCCCCGTCGCGGGCCGGGTGCAGCCGATGGTGTACCAGGCATGAGGTTCACCATGCGTCTTCTGACGGTCGCGGCTGCACTCGCGGCCGGCGTGTTGCTGGCGCTGAGCGTGTCCGGGACGGAGGCGCTCGCCGGCGACGGCGCTGCCGTCCGCCCCAAGATGCAGGGAGCCGCCAGTCGCATCGCCGTCAAGCTGGCGCCCGGCGCCCGGCTGGCCGATACCGCGGACGGTAGCCTCACGGTCATCCGAGACTGGCCTTCACTCAAGGCGCCCGGCCGGCCGGGCGGCGTGCCGCTGGAGGCCGTGGGGCAGATCGAGAGCCTCGGCGTGTCGATACTGGAGCCGGCGGTTTCCAGCGCATCGGCTTCTGAGCTCGAAGTGGACCTTGAGGCCGCGGCCAAAGAATTGCGGCTACGGCCCGGCGTGCTGTGGGCGGAGGTGAGCTCCCCCGTCTACGCGTGCTTGGTGCCCAACGATCCTTACTACCCCGCGACAGGCGGCAGCGTCGGTCAATGGGGATCAGAGCGGGTCGGCCTTCCTGCTGCGTGGGATATCAGCGTCGGGTCGCGGAATGTCGTGATCGCGGTGCTCGATACCGGCATCAACCCCGACATCGCGGACTTCTCCGGCCGCATAGTCTCTCCCTACAGCGTGCTCACCAACAGTAGCCAATGGCCGGCGTGGAAGGATGGATCGGAGACGGGACATGGTTCCGCCGTGGCGGGCATCGCCGCGGCTCAGGGCAATAACGGCGCCGGCATAGCGGGGGCGGCATGGAACGTGAAGATCATGCCGGTGAAGATATCGGACAACGGTGAGTCGGACACGCTCCTGCTGGCCGAGGCGATCGACTATGCCGCGGCTCAGGGCGCCGACGTCATCAATGTGAGTTTCGCGACCCCGCCGGGCTCGACGGCCGGGTTGACTCTGAAGAGCGCCGTGGCATCGGCGGTCGCGAAGGGGGCGGTGATCGTCGCCGCGGCCGGGAACTGGGGAGCGACATCCGTTGGATATCCGGCCGGTCTGCCGGGAGTGATCGGTGTGGGAGCCACCGATTCTTTCGACGCGCTGTGGACCCAAGCCGGGGAAGCCTCGAATACCGGGAGCGCTCTCGACATCGCGGCTCCCGGCGGCCGTATCCTGAGCTACTACAAGGCCTCGGACGAGCGCTTCGGGTGTTATGGAGGCACCTCCATGGCGTCGCCGCTCGTGGCGGGAGTGGCGGCGTTGATGCTGTCGGTCGACCCTTCGCTTGCCGCGGAGGAGGTGACCGACATCCTGGCCGGCTGTGCGGACGATCTGGGTGCGAAGGGCTGGGATGAGCAGTTCGGATGGGGGCTCCTCGATGCCGACGAAGCGGTGTCTGAAGTGCGGGACGGCACCTCGCCGTCGAGCACCACAACGACGTCGAGCACAACGAGCACGACCACAACGGTACCCTCCAGCACCAGCACTACCACTACGACCGCCTTGAGCACCACCACGACGCTCATAGCTGCACCGCGGTTTGTCGATGTCACCGAGGACAGCACGCCTTACTGGTACGAGATCGGGTACCTGGCGTCTATGGGCGTCGTCACCGGCTTCTCGGATGGGCTCTTCCGCCCCGAAGACGAGATCAAGAGACAACAGTTCGCGAAGATGATCACCCTTGCCGCCGGCTGCACGGTGACCGAAGACGACACGTGCCCCTTCGTCGACGTTCAGCGTTTTCCCGGAGATCTCTACCCCTACCACTACGTAGCGGTGGCGTACCAGTGTGGGTTCACTCAGGGCACCACGGCGGCGCACTTCTCTCCGTACCGGATGCTCACAAGGGCCCAGCTGATCACCATGGTGGCGCGGGCGGCTGGACTGCCAGAACCTCCCGCTGCCTATACGCCTCCCTTCGGTGACTTCTCAGTGGCTCACTACCCGTTTGCGCGGAAGGCGGCCTATGCCGGCCTGCTGGACGGCCTAGCGGAGATGGGTCCGGACTATGGCTTCTTGGCGCCTGCCACCAGGGCGGAGGTCTGTCTGCTGCTCTACGGGCTCTTGACGCGGTAGAGCGCCCGGTACTCGTCTTCGAGCATGTCGAAGACCACGTGTCCTGCAAAACACCCATCGCGATAAGCGCACTCTCGCTCGACCCCGGTCTGCACAAAGCCCAGCCGCCGGTACAGCTCAAGGGCTTTGGCATGCCTCTCGTCGGCCTTTATGCAGACGCTGTGGAGCCCCAGAGTTAGAAAGGCGAAGCTCAGGCAGGTGACGATGGCGTCGCCGCCGTATCCTTTTCCCCAGGAAGTCTTGTCGCCAATGACGATCCC
>JAFGIH010000580.1 GCA_016929985.1 Thermoleophilia bacterium
ATGATGGACCTGGGCATCAAGCCCGAGATCGAGGTCTTCAACCCCTCCAGTGTCGAGGACGTCTTCAACGTGCTCTTACCCGCCGGTGTGATCGCCGACCCCCCGTCGTTGACCTTCGTCATGGGCATGAACAAGGTCAGCCAGGGCGCCATCTCGTTCAGCCAGCACAACCTCGACTTCATGATCAGCCTGTTGCCCACCGACCGCTTCGTCAACTGGTCGACCATGGCCATCGGAGCCAATCAGCTCCACGGCATCACCTACGGCCTGCTCAAGGGAGGCAGCGTCCGGGTGGGCATGGAGGACAATATCTACTACCGCTATGGCGAGCTGGCCACAAGCAACGCACAGCTGGTGGAGCGGATGGTCCGCATCATCAACGAGCTCGAGATGGACGTCGCAACGCCCGAAGAGGCCCGAGAGATCCTCGGACTGCGGCCGCTCAAGGAAGCCTGACATGAGACTCGACAGCGTGAAACACGTCGGCATCATCGGCGCCGGCATGATTGGTGACAGCCTGGCAGTGCTCACCACGGGCCACGGCTATCGCACCACGTGCCTCGTCCGCCGTGCGGAGATGATCCCCGAGTACGAGAGGATCTACGAGGAGTACTTCCGGCAGATGATCGACCAGGGGCTCATGCCCGAAGAGCAACTCGCCATCTGCAGGAGATACCTGCAGTACACCACAAACTACGACGCTCTGGCCGACTGCGACGTGATCTTCGAGTGCACACCCGAGGTGCTCGACCTCAAGCACGAGATCTACGCCCGCATCGAGGAGACTTGCCCCGACGTCAAGGCCATCTGCTCGGTCAGCTCGTCGCTCGTGCCCGACCGCCTCGTCGAAAAGACCAAAAAGCACAAAGACCGCATCGTAGTGACCCACCCCTTCAACCCGGCGCACATGGTCCCCTTCTTTGAGCTCTGCGGTGGCGAGACCACCGATCCGGGCGTCCTCGAGTTCACTAAGGAGTTTCTCGAATCACTCGATCGTAAGCCGGTCATCCTCAAGAAGCCCGCTCCCGGCTTCATCGGCAACCGCCTTCAGTTCGCTCTGTGGAGAGAAGCGCTCAACCTCATAGAGAGCGGCATCGCCGACCCCCGGGATGTCGACACCTGTCTGATGTACAGCTTCTGCCCGCGGTACACGTCCATCGGGATCTTCGAGCACTTCGACAACGGCGACCTGACTCTCAACATGCGCACCTGCGACGTAGTCTTCCCGTCACTCAGTACCATGACCGAGGCTCCTCCGGCCATCAAGGACAGGATCGCCAGAGGCGATCTGGGCGCCAAGACAGGCGTGGGCTTCTACGATTGGCGCGACGTCGACATGGACGCCTACAAGAAGCGGGTCAACGCCCCGTACTGGCGCTTCATCAACTGGGATATGCCGAAGGAGTGACCATGATCTATGACAACAACGAAGGCGGAGACTACGGCAAGTACTTCGTGCAACAGCTGCAGGAACCCCCCAGCATGGGCACTCCCGAGTTCCGTGAGCTCTACAATCAGTTCGCGAAACGCATCCTGTGGATGGACGGCAATGTCTGCGAGGGCGCCTTCCAGATGAACACCGCCTGGTACTTCGCCGCGGCCCCCCGGGACCCCATCTTCACCGAGCATGTCCACGACTACGACGAGCTCATCGGCTTCTACGGGAGCGACCCCGACGACCCCTATGAGCTGAACGGCGTCATCGAGTTCACCATGAACGGCGAGGCCCACCGGCTGACCCGCTCGACGATGATCTGGGCCCCGGCCAACGTCCCCCACAACCCCATGCGGATTCTGCAGGTCGACCGGCCGATATTCCATTTCTCGGTGGTGATGAACCCCACATACGACGGGAGGGCGACCTACAAGTAGGTGGTTGGTGGCCCTCACACGGACGGCCTCGAAGCTAGAGTCAGCCGGCTGCACAGCTCTCCGTCCCAACGACGCCGAGCGTCTGCGTCCATGCGTCGTCATCGCCCGGCAGTCTGAACGCGGGAGACAGCAACTCGGCCAAGGCCGTGTTGACCTCGAACAGACGCATTTCGGTTCCATGCCCTTGCGGAGCCGTAGGCTGCGTCTCGGCCTGGAAGCAGAAGATGCTCGAGTTGGGTTCGAACCCCACCCCGTATACGATGGATAGTGTGTCGTCCCCAACGAACAGCGTGCTGACCTCCCAGCCGCCCTCTCTCCGCTTGAGCACTTCTAGGCAGGACCGCGTGCCGCGCTCGGAACTCGCACCGCCTCGGACCACGATGGTGTCGCCAGGGTCGGAGATCCAGGCTGCTTCCCAAGAGACCAGGCGCGGGTCACTGGGTAACCTCACCAGCTCTCCATCGCGCCACAGCACCAGGGGACACCGGCCGATGTCCGAACCCTCTGGGTACTCGAACTCCTCCGGAGAGGACGGCATGCCCAGACCCACGACCTGATCCAGATAGCCGATATCCCACACAGCAGCCACTCCCGTGAGCTCGACCGCATCCTCGGTCCACAGATCGTAGCGATACGACACGTCGCCCCGGCTACCTCCCCCCCGCCCCAACGACACATAGATGGCGGTAGACGTCCTGTTCCAGCGGAGTTCGGTCACCTCGTGCAGAGATTGTCCAGAGATTGCGGCATCGAACCATTCCCAGGTGTTGACTTCTTCGAACGCCACATCCACGAGATAGCCGCGCGCCACTCCGGCCCCGTCGAGATCGTCGCGCGCCCCCTCCGGAAGATCGTAGCGGGCGACGGCGAGCAGGGTCTCATCGGGAGACAGAGCGATACCGGCGCCAATGGGAGTCTCGCCGGCGGCATCCGGGACGCTGATGGTCGTGACTGCGGCAGCGTCCGAGGGATGGTACGGAGACCAGAGATGCACATCGCCTGTCTCCAAGTCCCACGACGCGATGGTCGCCCCGATCCGACCGGCGGATACCGGGGTGTCCGGTGGAAGCTCCCTCGCCGAGACACCGGCGGCGCTGGCCGACCAGACGGTCCTGCCTGCAAGTGAAGACGAGGTGCCCACGACGGTCTGGAGCCGCGATGGCAACACAGGGTCGGCTTCCACGGCCGACAACACCACAAGGGCTGGGAGGGTGGTCGG
>JAFGIH010000581.1 GCA_016929985.1 Thermoleophilia bacterium
CCGAGGAGGCGGCCCGGCTGGGGATCGAGTAGAGCAACGAGGAGACGACAATGGCAGGCTCAGAAGACCAGACCGGCTTCATGGTGACGTTTCAGCCTTCGGGAGTGAGCGCCACAGCCCAACCCGAGGAAGACATCCTCTCTGTCGCCCGGACAGCGGGGGTCGAGATAGAGAGCGCCTGTGGGGGTAAGGGGGTCTGTGGCAAGTGCAAGGTGCGCCTACAGTCGGCCGCCGGCGCCGCTATGGCCGGCCGTTCGACGACCGGATCCGCCGGTGACGATCCCTTGGCCGGGGTCGTCACTCCTCCCACGCGGGCCGAAGAGGACAAGCTTGGCGCTGAAGCCCTTGCCGATGGATGGAGGCTGGCCTGCCAGACCCGTGTGAGCGGCCCCGTGCGCGTCTTCGTACCCGAAGAGAGCCGCAGGGTGGTCCAGGTGGTACGCAAGGAAGCGGGGCAACGTACCGTGCCGCTGGATGCCGCGGTGAAGCGCTATCGCGTCACTCTGACACCCCCGACCCTGCACGATGCCGAAGCCGATGCGGACCGCCTGTTGGCCGCCCTGGAGGCCCAGAAGGGCCTCAGCGACTTGTCGTTCGACTTGAGAGTGCTCCAGGCGCTGCCGGGCGTCGCCCGCAGCGCCGGGTGGGACCTCAGCGTCATCGTCTGGCGCTCGCCGCCGCACCGGCCCGTGATCGTGGAGGTGAGACCCGGAGCCGACCCAGGCCGCATGCTCGGTCTGGCTGTCGACGTCGGCACGACCACCATCGCCGCCCATCTGGTCGATCTGACGAGCGGCGAGATCGCGGCCACCGAGTCGGCGATGAACCCGCAGGTCGCATTCGGAGACGACGTCATCGCGAGACTGCATCATGCCTCCTCCGGTCTCGAAGCGCGAAAGGAGCTGCAAAACACCGTGATCGCAGCTATCGCCGACCTAGGCCGCAAGGCTGTGGCACGGTGCGGCGCGACCGTCGATGACGTCTTCGACGTGGTGCTTGTCGGCAACACCGCCATCCACCATCTGTTCCTGGGACTCGACCCCCGGTATCTCGGAGCGGCCCCGTTCACCCCGGCTGTTCGGAGTGCGATCGACACCACCGCTTCTGCCCTGGGTCTGCCGTTCCACCCCGGCTGTCGCTTGCATGTCCTCCCGGTGGAGGCCGGTTTCGTTGGTGCGGACAACGTGGCCGTGCTCATAGCCGAGGAGCCCTACGAACAGGACGACGTGCTTCTCGTGGTGGATATCGGCACCAACGGCGAGTTGGTGCTGGGGAACCGTCACCGGATGCTTTCGGCGTCGTGCGCCACCGGTCCGGCACTCGAGGGGGCGCACATAGAATCCGGCATGCGCGCAGCCCCGGGGGCGATCGAGCGCGTCCGTATCGATCCCCAGACTCTGGAGGTCCGCTTCAAGGTCATAGGGCGAGACGACTGGCACACCGAGTACGCCCCCGGTGACGTGGGCGCCCGCGGCATATGCGGCTCAGGCATCATCGACGCCGCCGCCGAGATGTTCAAGGCAGGGATCATCCTGCCGGGGGGCGGCTTCAACCCCGACATCGAGCACGAGCGACTGCTGCAAGAGGACGGACGTCCCCGCAGATTCGTGATCGCCCGCACCGAGGAGACGGCGATCGGACGGCCGGTGACTGTGTCCCTCAAGGATATCCGGGCGATCCAGCTGGCCAAAGCTGCTCTACGGGCGGGAGCCGAGATCCTCATGCGTCGGTACGAGGTCGAGAGGCCCGACCGTGTGATCCTGGCGGGCGCGTTCGGCAGCTACATCGACAGACAGGCGGCGCTCACCATAGGCATGTTGCCGCCCTGTGACCCGGACACAGTGGTCTCGGTGGGCAACTCCGCCGGCGATGGCGCCCGCTTCGCCCTCCTGAACACGGACAAGCGGGCCGAAGCCCGGTGGGTGGCGACAACCGTGGAGTACGTAGAACTGGCGACCGACCCGGTCTTTCAAGAAGAGTACGTGAAGGCCTTGGCCTTCGACCCCGCCGAGATCTCACAGAACCCCGCCGGCGCCCGGGCCGGATAGCGGCCGGCAGGCGCGGTGGGATGGCTCCTTCTCTGCTTTCGCATGCAGGAGAATCGAGCGCCGGGAACAATAAGGATTACTGCGAAACCCGCTTGTACCGGCGCTGGGGGTAGGCAGTGAGACGCACGATATCGATCCCGGTCTTCATCGCGCTCTGCGCGCTGATGGTGCTTCTTGGGCCGACCGGCACCGCGGCCGCGTGGGAGGACGCGTGGCAGGTACGCGCCATCCCGACTCCCGTCTCCGGAGCCACACCCACCTTCGTCTCCACCGACAACGGCTATCTGGCCTGGACCGGCCTGGTCTCCGGCGGAGTCGCCCGCACCTACGTGTTCGACCTCGATACCGGTCTGAACAGGCTCATCCCCTCGTCAGGGATTACCGGGCCCTACTACAACCCGAGTGCCGAGGACCCGTGGGTGGCCTATCAGGGGGCGCGCGTGGGAGGCTACGACGACATCTTTCTGTACAACACCGACTCCGGCACGGTCACCCAGGTCACGAGCAACGCCAACCCCGGCGACTGGAACGATTGGAACCCCCGCCTCGACGGCAGCCGCGTGGTCTGGGAGAAGGATATGCTGGGCACCGGCGCCGCCCCGGGCATCTACCTCTACACCATCGGCACCGGAGTGACTCAGCTCCTCATCGCCGGTGATGAGTACAGAGACCCGGACATCTCGGGTGACTACGTGGTCTGCGTGAGAAACGCCGGACCGAGCAACGGGTCGGAGATCCTTCTCTACCACATCGCC
>JAFGIH010000582.1 GCA_016929985.1 Thermoleophilia bacterium
CATCCGCGCTGCACGCGCACCCGCGGCTCACCCGCCTGGGCCCTGACCTGCTCGCCGATCCGCCGCGGACAGACGAGATGGTGCGAAGGGCGCGCTTCCCCGGGCATGCGGAGCGTGAGATAGGCGACGTCCTACTCGATCAGCGCGTCGCCTCCGGGATCGGCAACGTCTATAAGAGCGAGGTGCTCTTCGAGGTCCGTGTGCATCCGCGTACCAAAGTGCGCGAGCTATCCGACGTACAGCTCACCCACATCTTCGAGACAGCGGCAGCGCTCATGCGCCTGAACCTGCTCACGCGCCGCCGTACGACCGTGCCGCTCCCCCGCCGCGGACAGCCATCCGGCCAGCGTCTCTGGGTCTACATGCGTGCAGGGAAGCCATGTCTGGAGTGCGGCGCCCCTATCGAACGCTTTGGGCAGGGCGACATGGCGCGGACCACGTACTTCTGCCCGCGCTGTCAGGCGCCGGGGACCTAGGAAGCCTGCTGAAGAATGCAGCCTCGACCGTCAGAACGCACTGGGCGGCCCTCCCCTGGTTGCTAACATTGTCTGGCGCTTGTCGCGCATCCCCCTTGGGCGAGTGACGGACCGATTTCTCCCCGCTCAAGGACATCTACCCGCACCTCACGGAGAAGGACTTCGAACTGGACTGACCGGGCATCTCAGCCCGGAGGCTTCGGCCGCAGGAGTGGCTTTGCTGTCGATCAGTGCCGGAGGCGGTCGATCGACACGCGTGTGTGGGTCCGGTGTGACGCTTCGGCAGCGTTCAGGGAGTCTGCAACTCCACGGTCCAGGGGGTCTCGGTGGGGACTGAGTTGAGCAGCACGTACGTACCGTCGAGGCCGTCGACTTCCTTCTCCGGGTAGGCAGGGATGAGGGTGAGCGCCGTCCCGTCGCGTATGGCGTCGATGAGGGTGATGGGATCGCCGAGCTGATCCGCCGGGATGATTGCCAGTAGGACCCCGTCTAGCTCACCGGCGTCAGGCATGTCGAGTACCACTCGCACCTTGCCCTTGACGGCAAAGGGGTCGCTCACAAGGAGGCCGGGCATGTCTTGCCAAGGAGTGGCATCGGACGTCAACGTGACCACTGTCTTCCAGCTCTCGTCGCCCGTGGACGCCTCCGTCGTAGGTGCCGCGGTGGTGGAGGCGGCCTGCGCCGTGGTCTCGGGCGGCGCCGTCGAGTGGCCGCCGTCTGTGTTCTCGCCGCCGCATGCGGTGAATACCAGGGTGGCCGTCAGGATGACGGCGAGAGTCGCTGTGATGTAGAACCTGCGCATGGTGCCCCCTTGTCGCCTGGCCCGCTACTCTACAACAGTCGCGTTCCTTGCGCTACCGGCGAAGCAGCTCGGGTCACAGACGAGATTCACCGAGGCCTCGATTCGGGCTGACGGTCTCAGGGTATAGACCGCCGTGAAAGGCAGGCTGCCCTTTGCCGCGGGCAGTGAAGGGCCACGCCGGTATGCAGACGAGAGCGCGAATCGAACAGGAGTGAGATCATGCTGCTGCGGTGCATTGAGAGCCCGGGCTATCCGCACTACTCCTACGTGGTGGCCGACGGTTCCTCGGGCCTGGTCATCGACCCCCGGCGCGATGTTGACGTCTACCTTGATGTCGCTATCTCCGAGGGGTTTCACATCACAGACATCTTGGAGACCCACCGTCACGAGGATTTCGTCTCGGGCTCCAGGGAGTTGGCCGGACGGACGGGCGCCACCGTCTGGCGCGCCCCAGAGGATGGGGTGGAGGGGTACGCTTCTGCCTTGAGCGGGGGGCAGGAGTGGGTGGTGGGATCTCGCGTCTTGCGTGCGGTCCGCACGCCCGGTCACACGCCGGGCAGCACCTCCTTCCTGCTCGAGGAGGGCCAGGGCGGGCCTTGGGTGTTGTTCACGGGTGATACGCTCTTTGCCGGGGAAGTGGGGCGTACCGACCTGTTCGGCCCCGAGCGCGCTCCCGACATGGCGCGCCTGCTCCATGCCTCTATCATGAGGGAGCTGGGCCCGCTTCCCGACGATGTCGTGGTCCTACCGGCTCACGGCCCCGGCTCAGTCTGTGGTGCCGCGATCGCCGATAGGCCACTCACCACACTGGGCCTGGAGCGGCGGACCAATCCTAAGCTCTCTATGGATGAGGCGGATTTCGTGGCCGCCGCAGCCCCGGACCGGCTTCCGCCCTATCTGGAGACTATGCGCGACATCAACACTCTCGGGGGCGAGCCGGTCGGTAGTCTTCGCCGACCGGCCGCACTGTCTCCCGGTGACTTCGCCCGTCTCATCCCCCAGGCCCAGGTAGTCGACGCCCGCCCAACGACGTCCTTTGCCACCTCGCATATCCCGGGCGCGCTTTCGCTTCATCCCGAGGGGTTCTTCGCCTTCGCGGGTTGGTTCTTATCCTATGAGCGTCCGGTGCTGCTGGTCTGCGAGCCGTGGCAGCTGGACCATACCGTCACCCTGCTTCACCGGCTCGGCGTGGACCGGGTCGACGCGTATCTGGCGGGAGGAATGATAGCGTGGCACACTGCGGCTCTGCCGGCAGAGCAAACGCCCACCATGACCGTCCATGACGCTTGCGGTTCTTTGGATGAAGACGCCTCCAGCTGGCTGCTCGACGTTCGCCGCCCTATCGAACTCGCCACGCAGGGTGAGATCCGAAACGCGCACAACATTCCCCTGCATGAACTCGAGGAACGGCTGGATGAAGTGCCGTCTGACCGGCACATCTACATCTTCTGCGGGAGCGGGGTGCGCTCAGGGGTGGCGGCAAGTGTACTGGCGCGGGGGAGGGGCCTTCAGTCGACTGTGATGCTGGGCGGTTTCGCCGGCTGGCGTTCCACCTCGTGCCCGTATGAACTGCCGCACCAGGAATGATGCCGGGGAGTCCGACTACCGGGGACGGCTTGCGGAGCTACTCTGAGAGGGGGCGAAACACCGGCTGTCCGGGGCTGATCACGATGGCTTCGTCGCCATGCGTGATAGCCAACTCGTCTCCTGATTCCAGCTGGTATGTGGTGCCTTCTCTGCCGATGTCCACTTTCAGAGTGGAGCCTTTGACCTGCACCTTGAAGCAAAGCCTGCTGATCCGCCGCGGCAGACGGGGGCGGAACGAGAGCCTGCCATCGCGGTCACGCATGCCCCCGAAGCCGTTGACCAGCGCCATCCAGCTGCCTCCCGCAGAGGCCACGTGCACTCCATCGCGAACGTTGCCGGCCACGTCGGCTAGGTCGATGCCCACCGCATCGATGAAGTATTCCTCGGCAGCCCGCAGGTCGTCGCCCACCTCAGCCGCCATGATGCATTGGATGCATTCGGACAGGGACGAGTCGCTGGTGGTCAGGGGATCATAGTAGTCGAGGATGCGCCGCTTCTCTTCGTGGCTGAAGACATGGCCCAGGAGGAAGGTTGCGAGGACCACATCAGCCTGCTTGATCACCTGATGGCGGTACAGCACCAGGGGGTGGTGGTGGAGCAGGAGCGGATAGTGCTCCGGAGGGGTGTTCTCGAAGTCCCAGGGCTCGAGGTCGAGAAACCCATCATCCTGTGGATGGAGGCGCTGTTCCCGGTCGTAGGGGACGTACATGAGGTCGGCGGCCCGGTGCCACAACTCGGGCTCGTCCGGCTGGAGACCGGTGCGTTCGACCAAGCGGGCGTGAGCGTCCGGGTTTGTCTCCTCCAGCCAGCCGACCACACGCGCCGCCTGTTTCAGGTTCTCTTGCGCCATGAGGTTGGTGAAGGTGTTGTTGTCCACCAATGCGCTGTACTCGTCGGGCCCCGTCACCCCGTTGATGACGAAATGACCGTCCTTGCGCTCCGAGAAGAAGCCCAGCCCGGCCCACAACCGGGCAGTCTCCACCAGGATCTCCGCGCCGTGCGCGGCCAGGAACTCGACATCGCCGGTGGCATGGACGTATCTCACGAGTGCGTAGGCGATATCGGCGTTGATGTGGTACTGGGCGGTCCCTGCCGCGTAGTAGGCGGAGGCTTCATCGCCGCTGATGGTGCGCCAGGGGAACAGAGCCCCCTTCTCGTTCACCTCGCGGGCCCGCCGTCTGGCTTTGCCGAGCATGTCGTAGCGGTGCTGGAGCAGGTTCCTGGCGAGATGAGGCGCCACGTAGGTCAAGAAGGGCATGATGTAGATCTCAGCGTCCCAGAAATAGTGTCCCTCGTAGCCGTGGCCTGTGAGACCCTTGGCCGGGATGCCGTGCCCCTCCACCCGCGCCGAGGCCTGGAGCAACTGGAAGAGATTGAAGCGGACGGCCTGCTGCACCAGCGGTGCACCTTCGACCCTGACGTCGCCTCCGGCCCAGAAGTCCTCCACGAAGCGGCGTTGGTCGGCCAGCGCCGCTTCGATGCCCCGGCTCGTCGCTCGCTCCAGGGTTTCGACCGCACGAAAGACGAGTTCCGGCGCCGGTTCGTCCAGTTCGTGGTGATAAGCAAGGTACTTTATCAGCTTGACGTTGTCGTCTTTTTCGACGTCGAACCGGTAGACCACGCGTTTCCAATCGCCGTCGCTGAGGACGTGGGGAGGATCGGAGGGACTCCCCACGACGACCCGATGGTCCATGCCGGCGGCCATGACTAGGCCGCTGCTCCTCGCTCGATAGGCCACCACAACCTGCTGGTCGCGTCTCCAGTCCTCGGTCTTCTCCAGTACCCCGTCGGCCAGCACTCGGCCGCGCCGGGGATCGTGCGCCGCCATTTCTCCGTTCTCGGGGTGCAGGACCAAGTCCGACTTGATGACCAGAGCAGCTGCACGGTCGAGGGACGACACCTCGTATTCCACACAGGCTAGGTGACGGCTGACGAACGACACCAGCCGTCGGGACTTGATGAGGAACCGGCTGCCGTCAGAGGCCCGCCACAGGACGCGGCGCTCGAGGGTGCCGCATTCCATGTCGAGGACCCGCTCGTAGTCGAGCACCTCCGCTCTGTCGAGGGCGAAGGGCTCGTCATCGACGAAGAGGCGGATCACGGTGCCGTCCGGCACTCCCAACATCGTCTGCCCGGTCTCGGCGAAACCGTAGGCCTTCTCCGGATACTCTATGGGCCAGGTCTCGTAGAAGCCGTTGAGCATGGGGGCGGGGGCGTAGCTGGGGCGGCCTTCGTCCTGAGTCCCGCGCAGACCGAGATAACCGTTGGAGAGGGCGAAGATGCTTTCCATCTGGGGCGCGTAGTCAGGATGGAAGCGCCGCTCGACCAGACGGTGCTCGTCGATAGGGAAGTCGTTCTGCGCGGCGAGGAGCCGGACCGCGCCGGCTCGCAGACGATGGCTCCTGGGGCCGGCAGGATGGTGCGGGCCCTCGGGTTCCCTGCCGACGAAC
>JAFGIH010000062.1 GCA_016929985.1 Thermoleophilia bacterium
CGCGCAGGATGTCACCCGTGGAGATGTGCGGTATGCCGTACTCGGCCACGATGCGGCCGGCCTGCGTACCCTTGCCCGCCCCAGGAGGCCCAAGCAGGATGAGGTTGAACTGAGTCATGCTTTCACTCCCTCCATTGTCCATCGATGTCACTTGAGGAAGCCCTCGTAGTGCCGCATGAGCAGATGCGATTCCATCTGTTGCATGGTATCGAGAGCCACTCCGACGACGATCAGGAGCGATGTGCCCCCGAAGTAGAACTGTACATCCATTCCTTTGTAGAGGGCTGTCGGCAGCAGCACGATGGCCGCCAGGAACAGGGCTCCGGGGAAAGTGATGCGGGTCAGCACCCGGTCGAGATAGGCGGCCGTAGGACGTCCCGGGCGGATACCCGGCACGAAACCGCCGTACTTCTTCAGGTTGTCGGCCTGGTCGATAGGGTTGAACTGCACCGCTGTGTAGAAGTACGTGAACAGGATGATCAGGATGACCTCGACCACGATGTACCACCATGAGCTCGGGGCGAAGATCTCCGCCAGCTTCTGCGTCCATCCCCAAGGGACCATCTGAGCGAGGGTCACCGGGAACATGAGCACTGAAGAGGCGAAGATGACCGGGATGACGCCTGCCATGTTGACGCGCAACGGCAGGTACGTGCTCTGGCCCCCGTACACTTTCCGCCCCACCACTCTTTTGGCGTACTGGACAGGTATGCGACGCTGCCCCTGGGTCACGTAGATGATGGCCGCGACGACCAGGACCGCGATGATGGCCATAGCCACCCAGTAGGCCGGGTTCATGGTGAACAGCTTCTGGAGACCGCTCGGGAGGCGCGAGACGATGCTCGCGAAGATCATGAGCGAGATGCCGTTGCCGATGCCCCGCTGCGTGATCAGCTCACCCAGCCACATGACCAAGACGGCGCCCACCGTGAGGTTCACGATCACCAGGATGACGTTGGTCGCCGTGAAGGTGCTGTTGCCCACGGCGTCGACCGGGAAGGCCCCCTGGCTTCTGAACAGGAAGACGAAGCCGATGGCCTCGATGAGAGCCAGCACACCGGTGAAGTACCGGGTGTACTGGTTGACCTTCTTCTGGCCGGCCGGGCCCTCTTTCATGAGCGCTTCCAGCCGAGGGCTCACCATGGTCAACAGCTGCATGATGATCGACGCGGTGATGTAGGGCATGATGCCCATGGCGAAGATGGCCATGGTCTGCAAGGCCCCACCCGTGAAGAGGTCGTAGAAGTCGAACACTCCTCCGGTGCCGAACAACTCCGTCACGGAATCCATGTCGATACCCGGCACCGGGATGAAGCAGCCCAGCCGGTAGATCGCGATGATCGCGGCCGTGAAGAGCAGCTTCTTGCGGAGATCCGGGAGCTTCCAAGCGTTGACCAGAGACTGCCACATCAGGTTTTCTCTCCTATGCTCTCAAGAGCCCGTCGGTCCTAGATGACTTCCGCCGTGCCGCCCGCCGCCTCGATCTTCGTCACCGCGGCGGCACTGAAACCGTGCGCCTTGATGGTGAGAGGCTGCGTGAGCTCGCCGGTGGCCAGGATCTTCACTCTCTCATCGAGCTTCTTGATGATGCCCTTCTCCAGCAGCGCCTCGGGCGATACTACCTCGCCTGCGGCGAAGACCGAGAGACGGGAGAGGTTGATCGGCGTCATGTAGGTACGGAACGGACCGATGGGCATGGCGGTCTTGGCAAACGGGCCGCGCAGTTTGGGTAGCCGCATATGCAGCGGCATCTGCCCACCCTCGTAGCGAGGCGAGATCTGTCCACCCGACCGCTGCTTAGAGCCGTTCATTCCACGGCC
This sequence comes from Thermoleophilia bacterium, assembly GCA_016929985.1. Next base: position 1,821 of record JAFGIH010000062.1, read on the forward strand.
GGAGGTCTTGCCCCAGCCCGAGCCCTCACCCCGCCCGACGCGCTTCTTGCGGTGCCGAGCCCCGGGGTCAGGCTGCAGATTGTGTAGGAAGATGTCTGCCATCGTTATCCTTTTTCCTTGATGTCGACCACTTCCACCTGAAGCATATACTCCACCTTGTGGATCATGCCCCGAATGGCCGGGGTGTCCTCGTGATAGACGGTCTGGTGCATGCGCGTTATGCCGAGAGCGTCAAGCGTGGCCTTGTGGTCTTTCTTACGATCGATGCGACTCTTGACTTGAGTGATCTTCAACATGCGATCACTCTCCGGCCGCAGGGGCAGCCTCGGCAGGCGCCGCGACGGAGCCCTCCGCCACTTTGACCTTGCCCACTACCTCGTTGATGGTCTTGCCGCGCTGCAGCGCGATGTCCTCAGGACGCCGCAGAGAGCGGAGCCCCTGCTCGGCGGCCCGCACCATGTTGATGGGGTTCGTCGTGCCGAGGCTCTTGGTGAGGACGTCGCGTACCCCGCCCAACTCGAGCAAAGCCCGCACCCCGCCACCAGCGATAACGCCGGTACCGGCAGAGGCCGGCCGCATGACCACCCGGCCCGCGCCGAAGTGGCCCAGAACCTCGTGGGTGATGGTCGTGCCGTGCTTGGGGACCACGAAAAGGTTCTTGCGTGCGTCGTCGATGGCCTTCTGGATGGCCAGAGGAACTTCCTTGGCCTTTCCGTACCCGACGCCGACCGTGCTTTCCCTATCGCCCACCGCTACGAGAGCGGTGAAAGAGAAGCGCCGGCCGCCCTTGACCACCTTGGCCACGCGGTTGATATGGATGACGCTCTCCTCAAGGTTGAGCGTGTCTGCCTTGATCTGTGCCAATGTGCTTCCCCTCTCCCTCAGAAGTCCAGGCCGCCCTCGCGGGCGCCGTCTGCCAGGGCCTTGACCCGGCCGTGATACAGATAGGATCCCCTATCGAAGACGACCCGTTCGATGCCGGCCGCCTTGGCCCGTTCCGCGATGAGCGAGCCCACTTTGGTGGCCTGGTCGGTCTTCGAAAGACCCGTCTCGGTCACGTTCACGCTGCTCGCGCTCGCCAGGGTACGGCCGCTGCCATCATCGATGACCTGCGCCCAGATGGCCCGGTTGGAGCGGAAAACCGAGAGACGAGGACGTTCGGCGGTGCCGCGCACCTTGCCGCGCACACGCACCGCGCGACGTGCCCGCATGGAGTTCTTGGTGTCTTGAATGCTCATGCTGTCCTCTTCCCTACGCCCGCTTGCCGACCTTGCGCCGCACGACTTCGCCCTCATACCGGATGCCTTTGCCCTTGTAGGGTTCGGGTTTCCGGATGGAGCGGATCTCGGCGGCCACTTGGCCCACGCGTTGTTTGTCGATGCCCTTCACCACGATCTGCGTGGGCACGGGCACCTCGAACTCGATGTTCTCCGGCGGCGGCACCACGACCGGGTGCGAGTAACCCACCAGGATCTCGAGGTCGTTACCCTTCTTGGAGGCCCGGTAGCCGACGCCCTGGATCTCGAGCTTCTTCTCGAAACCCGCGGTCACTCCCGTGACCATGTTCGAGACGAGAGTACGCGTGAGACCGTGCAGAGACCGGTTCGGGCCGGTATCGTCGGGCCGCGTGACTGTCATGACGCCCTCGTCCAGGCCGACCTTCATACTGGGATGGACGTCTATGGACAACTCGCCTTTGGGGCCCTTGACCACGACGTTGTTGCCGTTGATGGTCACATCAACGCCGTTTGGAACTGTTATGGGTGCTCTTCCTATTCTTGACATAGCACTACCACACGAAGCAGACGACTTCGCCGCCCACACCCAGCCGTTGTGCCTCTCGAGCGGTCATCAGGCCACGCGAGGTGGAGATGACGGCCGTGCCCAGGCCACCGAGGACCTTGGGGAGGTTGTCTTTTTTGGCGTAGATGCGGCGACCCGGCTTACTGACCCTCTTCACCTGCGAGATGACGCGGCGACGGCCGTCA
>JAFGIH010000583.1 GCA_016929985.1 Thermoleophilia bacterium
CGCCAGCGTCCTTCGGATCTCATATCTGGCGGCCTCTCACTCCGAACTGGTGCGAGTCACCCATCCTTTCCTCGTGAGATTGGCCGAAGAGACCAGGGAAACAGCCAGCCTGTGCGTCTGGACCGACTTGGGACCGCTCATGCTCGATACCGTCCTCACTCCCCGTCACTTCAAGCCGGCGACGAACATCGGGCTGATCCTCGGCTTACCTACTGCCGACGGGCAGGTGCTCATAGCCTTCGGCCCAGAGGAGACATGGGACACACTTCTGGCCAGTCCTCTCCGGCGCCACACCGAACTGACCCTCACCGACCCTGTTCAGGTCCGCGAGCGTTGGCGGACCGTCCGAGAGGAAGGTGTGGCGTTCGACAGGGGAGAGTGGAATCTGGAGATCCCTGCTGTAGCCGTGCCCATCTTCGACAGCCAGGGACGATTGAGAGGATCGATGGCCATCGCCCCTCCCGTGGAAAGAACGACAGACGAAGCGATGCACAGATACGCCGAGGCCCTGCAAACGGCAGCTGCGGAGATATCTCAGAATCTCGGGTAGGGGTATTGCCCTACTTCAGCGGGAACAGGCGCTCGGACCTTGCCTCCCCACACCTGGCGCACTTGGCGTCATACCAACTCACAGACAGGCCGCACTGAGGGCATCTCCAACGCTCTTCTTCATACTCGATCCACTTCTCGATGCCCATCTCACGCATCTTCGCAAGGTTCGGCAGATACTCGCCACGGTGCAGAAAACCGACATTCATCAAGTCCATGATGCGATAGCAGGGCAACTCTTCACAGCCGGCGCAACGAGCATCATCCTGTTTTTCCGCGGCGCAGAGCCGGATGGAACAGTCCCGGCAATGAGGAGGGATCTCGCCGCCGCTGAGGCAACCGTCGCAGCGAAGGCCATCCATCCAGTCCGGGTCGGGGATCGTCTTCGGCCCGTCGGCCGACTCCGATGAAACGCGCACCTGTCTTCTCGTCCCCGCTATATCATCCTCACCATGCCCCGCGCCGGTGTTGTCTTTGCTGTTGCACGCCATGTCGGTCGCGCTCCTTCGATCCTTGACGTTCACAACATGCCTCAGCGAAGCATATCAAGGCATGCTCACACTAGGTCCCTGAAGCCTGACAGCGCGGACAGAAGTAAGTGGTCCGCGCCATGTCGCCCTGCCCAAAACGTTCGATGGGAGTGCCGCACTCCAGGCATGGCTTCCCCGCGCGCCCGTAGACCCAGAGACGTTCGCTGGATGGCTGCCCCCGGCGGGGAAGCGGCACGGTCGTGCGGCGGCGGGTGAGCAGGTTCGGGCGCATGAGCGCGGCCGCTGTCTCGAAGATGCGGGTGAGCTGTGCGTCAGACAGCTCGCGCACCTTGGTACGCGGATGTACACGAACCTCGAAAAGCACCTCGCTCTTATAGACGTTGCCGATCCCGGAGGCGACGCGCTGGTCGAGTAGGACGTCGCCCATCTCACGCTCCGCATGCCCGGGCAGGCGCGCCCTTCTCACCATCTCGTCTATGAGCGGTGGATCAGCGAGCAGGTCCGGGCCCAGGCGGGCGAGTCGCGGGTGCGCGTGGAGCGCGGATGTGCGGACCAGCTCGGCTCGGTACGATCGGCGGCACACATAGGCTACTTCGCCGGTGGTGATTATCACCGTCCAATCCTTCGGTCTTGGCTCGCGGACGTGCTTGCGCAGCCAGCGGCCATGCATCCCTAGGTGCACCCGAAGGGTCCAGTCTCCCGAGAAGTTCACGAGCAGATGCTTACCGGCGGCCTCCACACTCTCGATCGTGCATCCCACGAGCTCGGGCACCTCACCGCGATCATGAAGCTTGATCTCGCTCAGAGTCTGGCCGGTCAGCTCCGCGGAGAGCACCCGGGCAACACGGTGGACGGTATCGCCTTCAGGCATCGATCAGCCGCCCACGCAAACGCACCGGCTCATGCGGTGATGCGGACAAAACGATAGTCCCGGGTGAACCCGGCGCTCTCGAGCCGGGGCAGCAGGGCCGACGACATCGCCGACTCATCGTTGATGCGTTCGAGGCTGATTGCGCCCCGGGGGCGGTAGCGCGCGATGTCGCGGAGCGCCGGCAGGGCGCGCTCGAGCTGCTCCTCGGTCACGTCTGCGAAGGTGCGCAGACGCCGCGCCTTGCGGTCTAGGTAGAGCACGGGCACTCCGCCCACGAGCACCGCCGCCGCGCCCCCCGCTCTTCGAGGCCCTGCGGTCCCGCGGGTGGAGGCGCCGGCGCCCGAGAGCGGCGGCCATGGCAGCAGCCAGCCATAAGGATTGGCCGGATCGGTAGCGGCGAGGGCGACGACTTCGCCTTCCGCATCCTCGTCACGGACGCACCGCAGACGATCCACCGTGCCGGGGTAGGCGAATTGCGCGCCGCCGAGACCCTCCACGAAGTAGCCGCGCCGCAGCTTACCGGCTTCTTCCATGGAGCGCAGCACGCGATACACGTTGCTGAAACCGCCGCCAAGGGCCTCCACGGCGGCGGTCTCCTTGGCGACTATGCCGTGGCGCTCGAGAAGGGTCGCGCCCCAGGCGTGCGCGCGTTCGGTCGAGGCGGCCGGGGCGCGGACCAGGTCTCGCACCAGCGACCAGCGCCCGCCCACAAAGCCTACCGAAGGGCTGTGGGTGGTCTCAAATGGGCGATGCCGCGGAAAGTGGCGGCGGCGACTTTCCTGGACCGGCCGGGCACGGCGCCCCGCCGCCAGCGACCGGAGCGGGGCGAAGGTGTCGTTCGTGAGCAGGCCGGCCCACACCAAGTCCCAGATGGCGTCCTGCGTGCGCTCGGGTCCGGCTTCCGGCAGCAACGTCAACAGCTCAGCGTGAAAGGACGCGCCCCGCGCTTCCAGGTGCGCGAGCAACCCATGGTGACAGTCGTCGAACTCCGCCCCTACCTCCTCGAC
>JAFGIH010000584.1 GCA_016929985.1 Thermoleophilia bacterium
AGTGCCGGAGCATCTGCTCGGTGACGTCGAAGTCGGCGATAACACCGTCTTTGAGCGGGCGGATGGCGTTGATGGTGCCCGGAGTGCGTCCCAACATGCGCTTGGCGTCTCCACCGACCGCCAGTACTTCACCGGTGCGGGAATCCATGGCGACCACGGACGGCTCGGAGAGCACGATGCCCCTGCCTCGCACGTACACAAGGGTGGTGGCGGTGCCCAGATCGACTGCCATGTCGCGTCCGGCGAAGCCGGTGATGAACTCGGTGAAGGCTATTGCACGTCCTCCGTACTGCCGCTCACTCTACCCCCCCATAAGACCTAAGGGCGCGGGGTATTATACCCATTCCCTGCGGACCAGGTCGAAACCCCACTCTCTGAACAAGCGGGTGAGCAGACAGAGGGGAAGACCGACCACGTTACTGTACTCTCCGCGCACCTCGGATACGAACAACCCGGCCGATCCCTGGATGGCGTAGGCTCCGGCCTTGCCCTTCCACTCCCCCGAGGCCACGTAGGACTCGATCTGTGCAGCCTCGAGCGGCTGGAAGACCACATCGGTCACGGCGCTTGCCACCCGGGTCTCCGCGATCTCCGGCATTGAGTCCGGCCCCGTCGTCCGTGCCAGGGCGACTCCCGAGACCACGTGGTGCATCCGGCCCGAGAGAGCCGCGAGCATCGCCACGGCCTCCTCTTCCGAGGCCGCTTTGCCCATGACCGCCCCGCCGGCCGTCACCAGCGTGTCGGTACCCAGCACAAACGCACCTCCGGCAAGATCGGGCGGCAGCAAGGCGCCCCTGACCTTGGAGACAGCATTGGTCTCAGCGAGAGAGACGGCATCGCCGCCGGCAAGAAGCTCCTCGGCGCGCGACGGCACTACCGTGAACGGCACCCCCACGTCGCGCAACAGAGAATGGCGCCGCGGCGACTGCGACGCCAGTATCAGCCGGAAGTCTCGAGGAAAGGCGGGTCCCTGGTCCACGACTCAGGGGGTGAGGTCGGCACCTTCTGGGAAGAAGATCTCGATCTCACGCTCGGCGCTGGCCAAGCTGTCCGAGCTGTGAACGACATTCCGAAGCACGTCGAGTCCGTAGTCGCCCCGTACCGTGCCCGGATCCGCGTCAAGCGGGTTCGTGGCTCCCATCATCCGCCGGACGATCTTCACGGCCGATGGTCCCTCGACGACCATGGCGAAGATCGGCGCAGAGGTGATGTGCTCGACCAGTTCGCCGTAGAACGGCTTTTCTTTATGCTCAGCGTAGTGCCTTGAAGCCGTCTCCTCAGACACGCGCAGCGTGCGGGCGATCTTGATCGTCAAACCCTTGCGTTCCAAGCGGCTGATGACCTCACCCACCAGTCCACGAGCCACTCCGCTCGGCTTGACGAGCACGAGAGAACGTTCGATCACTTCATCCTCCTACATTCTGAGCGCGACTCGTTCGCGCGGTTTGTGCCGCGGAAAAAAGCTACTCGGCCTTCCACATCTCCGTCGCCTCATCCTGGGGCGGTGCGACCCGCTTGGCCCGCGGATCGTGCCCACAGTAGGGACAGAGCTTCCACCCCGGCTCCAACACCCGCTCGCAGGCCGGGCAGGTCGAACGGAGCGGGCGCCGGCAGCTCGGGCAGGCCACATACTCGGGCCGTATGGCTTCGCCGCATGACGGACATGCGCGCATGATCTGCAGTTCTTGCTCCATCGCCCTCACTTCCAGCTCACGCTCACGCGTTTCAGCCAGGTATTCGGGCGGTCGGAGGATCGCGTAGATAAGCGTTCCCATGTAGGGCAGGAGGAGCGAGGTGAGCACCGCCACCGCGATGATTATCGGGTCGTCGATACGCTTGCGCGCGTCTTTGTACGTCCAGAATATGAGCGCAAGCCACAGCACCACGAGGCAGAAGAGGAAAACGTAGAGTGAGAGCTTCCAGACTGGGGAGTCGATGATCTTGTTGATGGTCTCGAAGAGACTGTCCAACTCCCCCTCCTAGATGAGGGTCCGGGCAAGGACGTAACCGACGGTAAAGAATATCACGACGATAATCAGCAGCACGAGCAGCGTTATCAGAACCGAAGACCCTCTGCTCCTGCCTCTCTGTACCGCCGCCATCTCTAGTTGAGCCCTCTCTTGAGGTCGGCGATGAGGGTGAATGACCCGGTCACCAGCACCACCTGGTTGGAAGTCGCAAGGCGGTAGGCGCTGACCATCGCCGAACGGGGGTCGGGATCCACGAACACCTCAGGGCCTTTGCCCGCCTTGGCGATGATCGCGGCCAGGTCGTCGGCCGCCAGGGCCCGGGGGCTGGAGCTCTGCGTGGCGAAGATGATGTCGCAATGCGGCACGAGGTGACGGGCCATCTGCAGGGCTTCCTTGTCTTTCAAGATGGAGACCACGGCGATCAGCCTGCGCCTCTCGAGGATCTGTTCCAGTGAGCGCATGGTCTCCTCCATACCCGGAGGGTTGTGTGAACCGTCGAAGATGCAGAGCGGCTGGGTGCTGATGACCTCCAGGCGTCCCGGCACCCCGGTCTTGCCGAGAGCAGCGCGCACCGCTTCCCCGTCCAGCTCTCCCCCGTTGAAGAGTTCGACTGCCGCCACCGACACCGCCGCGTTGGCCCGCTGGTAGCTGCCCAGGACCTTGAGCCTCACGTCGGTATAGCAGCCGTAGAGGCCGAAGATGTCGAACGAGTCGGCGCGGGCGTCCGCCAGTACCACGAACTCGTCGCCCAAGAAGTGGCAGCCCGCCTCCTGGGCGGCGCAGATCTCCTTCAATTCGGCCTTCAACTCCGGGTCGAAGGCGCCGGCCGCAACCTTGCCCCCGCGCGGGATCACCGCGGCCTTCTCCTTGAGGATGGCCGATAAGGTGTCTCCCAGAAGCTCCGTATGCTCCCTGCCTATGGTGGTGACGACCTGCACCTCTGAGGAGATGACCGAGGTGGCATCCAACCGGCCGCCCAGGCCGGCCTCGATCACCGCCGCGTCGCAGCCCCGCTCCTTGAAGTACAAGAAGGCGGCGGCTGTCAACACCTCGAACTGGGTGAGATGCTCGCCTTCGGGGAAGGTCTTCTCCAGCTTCTCGACCACGGGGCGGATCCGGGCCACCAGGTCGCAGAACTCCTCGTCGGTGGAAGGGACCGAGTTGACCATCTGCCGTTCGGCCAGCGAGATCAGGTGAGGGGATACGTATGCCCCCACAGTCAGGCCTTGCTCTTCCAGAAGAGCGGATATGAAGCGTGTGGTAGAACTCTTGCCGTTCGTGCCGACGACGTGGATGGTCCGGTAGGCCTTGTGAGGAGACCCCAACTCCTCCACCAGCTTGGTCACGCGCTCGAGTCCCAGCACCCAACCCAGCCGCTCCAGGCCGTTGATGTACTCCCACACCTCTTCCACGCTGCACGACGGCTTCTTCAACGCCCCTTCCCCTCCAAAAGTGGCAGTTCTTCTCCGATGCGCTCCCGATACTGATGCCGCACTTCGGCGAGCACAGCCTCGGCGACGGACAGACGTTCGCGCTCCTCGGCCACCACAGCCTCGGGCGCCTTCGCCAGGAATCCTTGGTTCTGCAGTTTCGCCTGAGCCTTGCCGGCTTCAACGTGGGCCTTCTGAGCCTTGCTCAGAAGCCGGGCGCGCTCCCGGTCGATGTCGACCAGACCCTCGATGTCGAGAAACGCCTTGGCCCCCGGAGCTTCGACGGAAGCGTGACGCCCCGCGGGAGCCGCCCCATCGACGATGACCTCGGCGAGCTCGCACCAGCAGAGCTGGCGGAAGGACTGCTTGAGACCCTGCAGAGCCGCAGCCACGCCGGGCTCTCCCTCGAGCACCCGTACCTGCCCGACGACGTCCCTGGCCAGTCCCAACTCGTCACGGGTCGAACGGATGCCGGCCACCACCGCCATGAACGCCTCCATGGCCTTCTCGGCCTGCGGATCGGCCCATGCGGGCTCGGTCTCAGGATACTCGGCGTCGAAGAGGCTGCGCGGCCGGTCTCCAGCCGCTGCCCACGGCATGGAGCTGTAGATCTCCTCGGTGACGAACGGCATCACCGGATGAAGCAGTAGCATCACCCGCTCGAGCAGCACGAGCAGATTGCCGCTGACCTGCAACCGCTCGGTCTCGTCGTCACTGTAGAGGCGCGACTTGGCCACCTCCAGGTACCAATCGCAGACCTCGTTCCAGACGAACCGATAGAGGGCCCGGACCACGTCGTCGAACTGGTAGCTCTCGTAGAGCCCCGCGACCTCCTGCGTGACCGCGCTCAGGCGGCTGAAGATCCAGCGGTCGGCCAGGTTGGCCCGCTCCACCACGGGGGCGGCGTCCGGGTGGGCACCCTGCAGGATGAACCGGGAGGCGTTCCAGATCTTGTTGGCGAAGTTGCGCCCCATCTCGATACGCTCGGCGCTGAAGCGCACGTCCTGCACGGAACTCATGTAGGCGAGTCCGAACCGCGTGGCGTCGGCCCCGTACTCGGCGATCAGTTCCAGCGGGTCGACGCCTGTGCCCAGGCTCTTGCTCATACGCCGTCCGTCGGCGGCCAGAACGGTGGGATGGATGATGACGTCTTTGAAGGGCACATCACCCATGAACTCCATGCCCATCATGATCATGCGGGCCACCCACAGATAGATGATGTCCCGCGCTGTAGAGAGGACCGTGGTGGGATAGAAGGCCTCGAGCTTGGCGGTCTTCTCGGGCCACCCGAGAGTGGCGAACGGCCACAGGGCCGAGCTGAACCAGGTGTCGAGCACGTCGTCCTCGTGCCGCAGGGCGCCTCCGCACTTCTCGCATCTCTCCGGAGATGAAGCCGCGACCATCAGATGCTCGCACTCCTCACAGAAGTAGGCGGGGATGCGATGGCCCCACCACAACTGCCGGCTGATGCACCAGGGCCTGATGCCCCTCATCCAGTCGAGGTACACGTCGCGCCACCGCTCGGGCACGAAGCACACGCGGCCCTGCTCCACCACCTCGATGGCGGGCTGCACCAG
>JAFGIH010000585.1 GCA_016929985.1 Thermoleophilia bacterium
ACAACTTCTGCTCCAAGCCCCTTGCCGGTGGGCAGTGGGTCAAGGGCAAGGGCAAGTACCAGTACGACATGGAGCTGGTCGCCAGCGAGAACGACACGACCATCCCGGTGACCGCCGAGATGAAGAAGGTGGAGTGGCTGTAACGAACACGGCGATGTAGAGTCGTCGAGTCGACGGAATGTGAGGAGAGGCGGGCAGGCGCGGGGCGCCGGCCCGCCTCTCGTTCATCGGCGTGGCTCCAACACGCCCAGGATCACCCGGGCCACCTCTGTCGGATCAACGGGGCGCTTGATGACCGCCGCGATGCCGTGTTGCTCATGGCCTCGCGCGTCGGCATCGCTTGAAGCCAGTACTGGGGCCTTCAGTCCCAGTCCGCGCAAGGCGGCGGCCTGCTCTAGTCCGCCGGACCTCGTAGGAGCGATGAGATCGACCACAGCGAGGTCGAAGGCGCGGCAGCCGCTCTCAGCGTGGGTAAGTGTGGACGCCGCGTCACTCACCGCCTTGCAGAGTGTGGGCTCACAGTGCAGTTGCACGAGAACGTCCGCGAGTTCCTGTCCCCACGATCCGCTCGAGTCGATGATCAGGACTTTGACGGCTCTGAGGTCGTTGCCGGCCAGACCGCCATCTTGCGATACGTGTGCCGAACCCTCAGACCGGAGAGTGTCCGCGAGCGCGAGCCGGTTCTCGAGGTCGGCGAGACGTCTCTGCGCAGTCAGGTCCTCTACCACTACGATCGTGGTAGAGGCGTCACCGACCAGATCGCGGAACGGGGCTGTGGCCAGCCGAACGTCCACCGGGCTTCCACTCTTGGTGAGGACGGCGGTCATGTGAGGGCCGGTGGAACCGGGTGAGCTCGTATCCTGACCTGGACCGGGAAGGTCGAACGGGCATGGCCGGCCTGTCACCTCAGCCGCCTTCCAGCCGAAGAGCCTCTCGGCGGCACGGTTCCAGAGGGTCACGCGGCTCTCGGCGTCGAGGACGAACGTGGCCACGGGGTTGATAGCTATCAGTGCTTCCAGATCGGCCACGGCGTCGCCCCGCGATTGCTCCGCCCGGATGCGCGACACGGAGTGCCCGGCGGCAGCGCCGAGGCTCTGGAGGCCGGCGCGCAGTGTGGCCGGTATTTCGGGGTAGGTGGATGTGCCCAGGACAAGCGTCGCGACTGCCCTGCCGGCGTGAAGTATCGAAAGCACCTCGACATCGCGAGGTGCGCCCTCCGACTCCACGAGCAGGGTCTTGGGCCCGCCCCGGCTCAGCTCGGCCAGCAACGGCAGACACGTAGGAGGGACGTTTCGGCTGTACACCATCTCCTGCGAGCCGGTAGCCGGGTCGATGGTGAAGATGCAGCCCACATCGATGCACTCCACCTGCATGGCGGCCTCGAACGTCTCTCGCAGTGCCCTGCGCAGGCTGTGTGTGCGTAGAAGGGCGGTCCGAAGAGCGGCGTAGATGCCGGCCAGGCTCTCCGCCCTCTTCTGTTCGGTGATGTCTTCCACGACCTCGATGAAACCCGTGGGTTGACCCTGCGGGCCCGCCACGGGTACCGCGCGTATGCGGGCGAAGAAACGGGTGCCGTCGTCTCGCAGACCCACCGTATCGGTCTCGTGCGATTCGCCCGTTGCGAGCGCCAAGCGCCCCGGGCAATGCGGGCAGGGCTCGTCTCGCTTCTCGAACTCGCGGTAGCACTTCTTGCCCAGCAAGGCCACTATCGGTTTGCCGTACAGTCGCTCGTTGCGCCGATTGACCATCACCAGATCGAAGTCCACCGAGATGAGGTTCATCCCTGGTTCTGTGTCAGAGGGCGTGGCTTCGAGATGACTCTTGTCCGGTTCCATAGATCGCACCTCAGTCGCTTCCTCGCAGACGGACGGCGATCGCCAGCCGATCGTCGTCAGGACGGCCGGTGTCGTGGAACTCGCTCGCCGCCGAGCATACCGCTCGGGCTATCGACCCGGCGTCCCGCTCGGTCCGCGACACCGCCGCTTCTACGATGCCTTCGGTCCCGAACATGGTCGCGCCCCTGCGGGCTTCCGAGAGTCCGTCGGTGTAGACGAGCAGCAAGTCGTTCGGGAGCAGACGACGGCTTGCCTCCTCGTAGCGCAGACCGCTCCAGACTCCCAGCGGTGGGTTGTGGGGAGCGTCGATCTGGTCACCCCCGCATTCTGTGATGACGAGGGGTGATGGGTGGCCGGCCAGACACACGGTGGCCAACCCCGTCTTCTGGTCGACGAGGCAGGCCGCGGCGGTCACGAATCGCTCCCGGGGCAGAACGCGGGCTAGGGAATCATTGGTTGCGCTGAGAAAGGTGGCCGGGTCCGGATCGGTTCTTGCCCTCTCCTCGAGTGCATACCGGGCTCTTGCCGCGACGCCGGTCGCCTCCACTCCCTTTCCCGAGACGTCTCCAACCACGATGAGCACACCGGCGTCGCCCAAGTCGAGCACATCGTAGAAGTCGCCGCCCATATGTGCCATCTCGGTGGCCGATGTGAAGCTGACGCCGATTTCCAGACCGTCCACCCGTGGAGGAGCGGTGGGCAGGAGGGCGGTCTCGATGGCGGTCAGCACGGCCTGCTCTCGCTCTCGCGTTCTGTGTCGCATCAAGGTCTCGCCCGCGAGCCTGCAAACGGCTTCGACAACCTCAAAAGATCCGGCGAAACTGTCTTTTCGCTTGTCCGCCAGATGCAGCGCCCCAACGATCCGCTTTTGAGCCCTCACGGGGACGATCGCGACCGACTCGAACAATTCCTCCATGCACCTGCCCCGTAACGGTCCCACCTGCTCCGGCGTGAAATCGCGGGACAGGCTGCCCAGGCTGCCCCAGCAGAACGAGCCGGCTTCCGTATAGAAGGGGAGAGACGTATCGATACTACCGGCAGCCACTCTTCCGCAGATGCACTCGCCGCCGTGGATCACCGTCTCGTCACGCGCAAAGGAGTCGGACGCGCCATCTATCATGCATGCCATCAGCCAGGGTGCGTCGGGGTCCGGTTGGAGCAGCCGGAGGATCGCCGACTCGGCCCCCGTGTAGTCTCGAGCCCAGCGGACAAGGGACTCGCCGGCGTCGCCGAACGATCCGGCCCATTGGAGCATCTCGAGAATGACCGTGAGTTCCTGCAGGTCGTTCATGGGCTGATTGTACCTAGTCTGGCCGATAGCGCCACAAGGCTGCGGCGAATAGGACGACGATCCAGGTCCATACGACTCCCATGGGCCCGAGAACCTCCATGATTCCCCAGTCCTTCAAGGTGATGCCGTGCAACGAGTCCATGAGCCACGCTGACGGCAAGACATGAGCGACCTTCGCGAAGCCCGCACTGGTTATCTCGAGCGGGAACCACGCTCCACCAAGCGCTCCCAGCAGCAGCGCCGTGATGACGTTCGTCGCTACGAAGCCGTTCTCGGTGCGGAACACAGACGCGATGAGGAGGCCGAAAGCCGCCGCCAACAGCGAAAGCGAGATCATCACGAGCAAGAGGGCCGCCGGGTTGTTGAAGTAGTCGATTCCAAAGACGAAGTGGCCCACCACTACCAAGAGGAGTTGCTGTAAGAACGTGACTATGAACATGGTGATCATCTTGCCCCCGATGATCTCCCGCGCACGCACTCCGGCGACGTTTAGGCGGCGGAGCAGGCCCCGCTGCCGCTCCAATACCATGGTGACTCCCACGCTCATGACGCCGAAGAACACCCAGTAGACTATGGAACCCTTGGAGGACTGCTCGAATCCTCCTGACTGCGCCGCGATGGACGTGCCGCCGCTCGTTGTCGTCACCACCACCGCGGGAGTGAACAGCTCCACCTGCACGAGCGAACGAGCCGACTCGACGAGGCCATCGTTCAGAACGCTCCCCGTCGCTGTGGCCACCTGTTCGGCGGCAGCCTCGGCGGCCAGCGCGACGGCGTTCGACTCCGACAGCACCGCCTCGATCGCCTGCCACACCGACTGGGCGCCGGTCGAAGTCTGCAGCCGGACGAAGGTGAGTGCGATCGATCGGCCGGTCTCCGCGGCCTCGCTGTATCCTGCCGGGATGATGAGTCCCGCGGTCACCTTCTGATCTTGCACCGCGGAGTCGATCTCGGCGGCATCCATGGCTTCTATCTCAAGGAGAGGTGTTGCGTCAAGTCTTTCGATCAGTTGAGTTGCCACCGGGCCGTGGTCCAGGTTGGCCATTGCGAGAGGCAGGGCGCTCTCTTCGTCGTCACCGCCGGGGATGATGAATCCCAAGAACACCGTGAAGACAAGCGGCATGACGATAGTGAACACCAAGGCTAAGGGGTCGCGGAGGTTTTGCAGCAGCTCCTTGCCGACTATGTGCCACGTCCGCCTCACGCGTACCGTCTCCTGAAAAAGAAAACGGAGATGGCGAAGAAGACGACGGCAAATGCAAGCGCCACAAGCAACGGCACAGCGATGCTTCCCCACGAGCCTCCATACAGGACCTTACTCCATCCCTCCAACAACCAGCCGACCGGACTGATGCGACGGATGGTCGCGAAGGGGCCGCTCGTGACGATCGTGCCCGTGAAATTGCCGCTGAGAAGGCCCAAGAACACGAAGACGGCCGAGCTGACGGCGCCGGCTTGGCCGACCGTCTTGGCGAACGAAACGGTCACCAGGCCCAGAGAGGCGGCGACGACGGCGCTGCATAAGGTGAGCACGATGACCGGTCCCGGCTCTCCCCAGTCTGCTCTGAACAGCAGTAGCCCCGCCAGCAGTAGGATTGCCGCTTGGACGAGGACCACCACGAACACAGCCAGAAACTTACCGCCCAAGATGATGCTGCGCGGCGTCGGAGTGGTGAAGAGCCGGGATAGCGTTCCGTTGCGATGCTCTTCAAGCACGCTGTGGGCCGGCGTGGCCGCTCCGAAGAGCATGAAGAAGAGCATCATCCCGACAAGTACCTGGCTGGCTACGTTGGGTCGTTTCTCTATTGTTCCTTCTAGCACCGGGTTGCGCGCTTCAACGGTGATTTGGGCATCGGTTCGCGCCTGCAGCGCGAAGGCGGTACCGGCTTTGGATGCTATGTCGGCAAGCCGGGCAGTGTCGGTCACGCCTTGGAAGACGGCCAGTCGTGCGGCCGCCGCGGCGGCCGCACGACTCCCATTGAGGGTCTGCACCACCGACTCTGTGACCGCTGCGACGATAGAGGGACCGACCACGAGTGCAGGGTCCTTGTAGATCTCGACCTTGGCTTCCTGCGCGACGGCGCTCGCCAGCGCCGAGGACAGCCCGGCCGGGATGATGACCGCCGCGGCTGCATCGCCGTCATCGACGGCCGACCTCGCTTCCTCGGGCGTGTCGACTTTGGTGACGGCAAGCAGTTCGCGCAGGTCGGGACTATCCAGGGCGGCGGAGAGCATGGCGCCGGCGGCGGGCGCGTCCGCCCCGGCGCCCTTATCCTGATCGACGATCACGGTCCTGACGGCAGCGATGGAGAAATTGTCGCCCGAACCGAAGGCTGCCCCCAACACCGTTGCCAAGACCAGCGGCGCGATGAACATCATGGCCAGCCCGGCGATGTCGCGGTAGACGTGGACCGTATCCTTCCAGGCGATGCTGAATGTCTTCATCATCGGCTGGCGGCGCCTCTGTCAGTCTCGAAGCGCACGGCCCGTGAGGTGCAAGAACACCATCTCCAGATTGGGTTCGGCCAGGCTTATCTCGGTGATGCGGGCGCCCGCCGTACGGGCGTTCTCGAAGAGCGTCGGCATGAGGGTGTTCGCGTCGTCCGTTAGTAGCGACATGTGGCCATCATCAGGCTCCGAGACACTGGATACACCCGACAGCTGTCGCCATTGACTCGCGAGGACATCGGCGTCGCGGTCGAGAGCGAGGTCGATGCGGGTGCGTTCGCCCACCAGCCGCACGAGCTCACCTTGAGTGCCCACGGCGATCATGGCGCCCTGATCCATTATCCCGATGCGGTCGGAGAGTTCCTGCGCCTCTTCCATGTAGTGGGTCGTATACAGGACGGTGACCCCGGCCCCGTTGAGGTCCTTCACTTTGTCGAGGATGGAACGCCGGCTCTGTGGATCTATGCCGACCGTGGGCTCATCTAGATAGAGGAAGCGGGGATTGTGTAAGAGTGCGGCGCCGATGTTGACCCGCCGCTTCATGCCGCCGGAGTACTTGCCGACCCGGTCTTTCTGCCTGTCGAGCAGTCCTATGAGCTCCAAGACTTCGTCGACCCTCTTGTCCAGCGCAGCTCCTCGCATACCGTACATGTGGCCCCAGAAGAGCAGGTTTTCGCGCCCTGTCATGTCTTCGTAGAGGGCGATGTCCTGCGGTACCACGCCTATGAGCCCCTTGACTTTCTCCGGTTCCCGGGTGACGGAGAACCCGCCTATGTGAGCTTCGCCCTTGTCGGGCTTCAGCAGGCAGGAAAGGATGGAGATAGTCGTGGTCTTGCCGGCGCCGTTGGGGCCCAATAGGCTGAACACCTCGCCCTTGTGGATCTCGAACGAGACGTCGTTCACCGCCACGGGGCCTTTGGGGGGATCGAATTGCTTCTGAAGTCCCTCGACCTCGATGGCTTCCACGTCGCCCCCCACGTGATGGGTTGTCCTCGTATGGTCTGGCAGTTTCCAGACTCGGCTGACCAGAGTGGATATAGTATCGAAACGAAGAGCTTCTGAGTAGTGTGACGCGGCGCCGACACGCCCGGCTTTGCCGGCGGTTCTGCTAATATCCGCAGCGTCCGCCCCGACCACCTTGGATAGGATGGTGCGATGTTCGCTCCGATACGCCGATCCAGACTGGCTCTGCTTGGGGCCGGCTTTCTCGTGCTCGTCGCGGTGGCTGCCCTGCTCATCCTTGGCGGTGGAGAGAGCGGGTGGGGGCACTCCGACCTTCCGGTTGTGCAGATCGGTGCTGTGGGTGAGGAGCCGGCCGGCGGAGCGCCCGAGACCTTCACGGGCACCACGGTAAACGGTGACCAGACACCGCCGGACGGCGGAACGGCTCCATCCGGCAGCGATCCCGGTTCCACAAGCGCCACGAATCCGGCTGTAGGCGGCGTTGACCAGACGTCCACGACAACGACCGTCCGCGAGACCGTGACCGGAGGAGTCCGAGTGCAGAACGGACCGGGCGCAGGCCAGGGAGACGGACAAGGACCAGGTGACGGTACAGGTCAACAGGGCCAGGGCGGCGGGTCCTCATCCGGTGGGACCGGTGGGAAGAGGTGAGAGAAGGGTGCGAATACTCTTGGTGGAGGATGAGGAGCGGGTCGCATCGTTCATCGCCAAAGGTTTGGAGGGGGCCGGCTATGTGACCGAGGTCGCCCGGACCGGCACCGAGGCGCTTGCCTTGGCGCGTATGGGTGGCCGCGTGGACATGGTGCTGCTGGATGTCGGGCTGCCCGACATGGACGGGTTTGAAGTGCTGTCCGAACTGCGCAAGATCGACCAAGAGACTCCCATCATGATGCTCACCGCCCGTGGCGACGTGCCCTCTCGCGTCCGGGGTCTGGATCTGGGGGCCGACGACTACCTTCCCAAGCCCTTCGATTTCGATGAACTGATAGCGCGCATCCGAGCCCAACTACGCCATTCACGACAGGTCGAGGCGGCTGCACTCCAGTCCGGCGACTTGCGTCTTGACCTGAAGACGCGGCGGGCCACCCGCGACCACCTGACCGCCGACTTGACCTCCCGGGAGTTCTCGCTGCTCGAATTCCTGCTGCGGCATGAGGGGCAGGTACTCAGCCGCTCGCAGATCCTCGGGAGTGTCTGGGGATACAACTTCGATCCGCAGAGCAACA
>JAFGIH010000008.1 GCA_016929985.1 Thermoleophilia bacterium
CCGGCATATCTGTCCTCCCTTGTGGGTGTTGGTGCGCCGCGCTAGGGGGGGCTTCGATGGTCGGTCTCGGTCAGCTCCGGGTGTCCGGCTCGCTCTCCTCGACTGTCGTGGTCGTTGCTTCGTCGGTCGCCACGGCATCGGTTGCCGTCATGCCCGCGGCGGCGTTCACGCCTGCGTCGGCCGTCATGCCCGCGGCGGCGGTAGAGCCTGAGGTGGCGGGCTCATCTTCTTTCATGGCGGCCCGCATCTCTTCGGTGCCCTCTTTCAGGCCCTTCTTGAGACCGACGATCGATCTGCCGATGGACGACCCGAACTCAGGCAGCTTCTTGGGGCCGAACACCAGCAGGATGACGACTATGACAATCACGATCTCCCAAGGTCCGATCCAGCTGGGCATGGACTCTCCTCGCTGTGGCTGTACCGTCTGCACTTGCGCAGCATTATCTCATCTACCCGTCTACTTCCCGACCTATGCACGGCTTCCACCGGTAGACGGTGCTCGCTCCGACGTGTTCCTAGAGCGATTCTTTGAGCCGCCGCCGGATGTCTTCGGTGGTGACGGCGTCTTGGGGGTCGGGTCCGTCGGGCCCGTCTGGAGAGGCTGTTGATCCGCCGATTACGTCCGCCGCAGTGCACAAGTCCATTGTGTGCCGCACCCCGGCAGAGACGAAACGGGTGGGTTGTGAGTAGCCATGGACATCGCTGAAACTGCGTGGGTGGGTGTAGTAGCGCAGGGGGTGGCAGACGTACAGCCAGTCTTTGGCGCGGGTGAGGGCCACGTAGAAGAGGCGGCGTTCTTCTTCGATCTCTTCGAGCCGGCCGGTGGCCATGTCCGACGGGATGTTGCCGTCGGAAGCGTGGATGACGAAGACCACGTCCCATTCGAGGCCTTTGGCGGAATGCATGGTGGAGAGGATGAGGAAGTCTTCGTCGAGCAGTGGAGGTCCGGCAAGATCTTCGGTGTATGCGGGGGGATCGAGGGCGATCTCGGCTAGGAACCGAGAGCGGTCGGGAAAGCGCCCGGCCATCCATTCGAGTTGCTCGAGATCCATGAGCCGCGCACGGGCGTTGTCGTAGAGTCGTTCTAGGAGGGGCGCGTAGAACAGGCGGACGCGTTTGATCTGCGACGCGAGGTCGCCTGGCTCGCGCTCCGTGAGGTCGGTCATGAGGGGTACCAAGCCGGCCCAAGCTTCCGCCGAGGCAGGGGATGGGGCGGGCAATCCTGTCCAGGCTGCAAAGCCGGCGGAGGCCCCGGAGGGACCTGCCTCCGCCGGCGTGTCGCACCCTGTGTTGTCTGCCAGACGGTCCATGAGGGCCCGGGCCTTCTTGGGCCCGACGCCTGGTAGCAGCATAAGGAGCCGTGTGCCCGCCATCAGATCGCGGGGGTTCTCCGCCAGACGCAGGAACGCCATGAGGTCTTTCACGTGGGCCGTCTCCACGAAGCGGAGCCCTCCATACTTGCGGAAAGGGATGTTGCGTCGCGCGAGCTCCAGCTCCAACGTCAGACTGTGATGGGATGCCCGAAAGAGCACGGCTTGACGCCGCAGGGCGAGGCCGGACTCGCGGTGTTCGAGCACCTGATGGATGACGAACTCCGTCTGCTCGTCTTCGTCGTCACAGGTGACGAGCTGCGGCCTGGCGCCATCCGGGCGCTGCGACCACAGGTTCTTGGCGTGTCGCTCGGCGGCTTCCGAGATGACCTCGTTGGTGGTATCGAGAATGGGCTGGGTGCTGCGGTAGTTCTGCTCCAAGGTGACGACGCGGATGTCCGGGAACTGTTGCGGGAAGTCGAGGATGTTACGGACCGTCGCCGCCCGGAACGAGTAGATCGCCTGGGCATCGTCGCCGACGGCGGTCAGCCGGATGCCGCCCGGGCAGAGCATCTGGAGGATCTCGGCCTGCAGGCGGTTGGTGTCTTGATACTCGTCAACGAGAACACAGTCGAACCGGCTACGGATGGAGCGGGCCGCGGCGGCGTCGGTCAGCAGACCGTGCCAGAAGAGCAGCAGGTCGTCATAATCGAGTACGTTATGGTCCGCCTTGTGGTCCACATAGGTGGCGAAGAGACGGCGCAGGTCGTCGATGTCGTCTTTGTACCAGGGGAAGTTGGTCTCGACTGTCTGATCGACAGGCTCGCGGGCGTTGACGCAGCGGCTGTAGATGTCCATGCAGGTGCCTTTGAGTGGAAAGCGGCGGTCGCTCTTGGCCAGGCCCAGGTCGGTTCGGAGGACCCCCAGAAGGTCTTCGGCGTCTCCGCGATCGAGGATGGTGAACGAGGGATCCAGGCCGATGGAGCGGCCATGGAGGCGCAGGAGCCGTGTGCCGACGGCGTGGAATGTGCCGCCCCAGACCCTGCCAGATGCCGGCGTGGCTGCAATCTCTGTGCGACGCGATTCGGCCTCCAGACGTCTGAGTATGCCGTCCACGCGGCGGAGCATCTCGCTCGCCGCCCTGCGCGTGAAGGTGAGCAGCAGAATGCGGCTTGGATCGGCGCCGGTGGCGATCCTGTGCGCCACGCGGTGCGCGAGTGTGGCGGTCTTGCCCGTGCCGGCCCCGGCGACGATGAGAAGCGGCTTACTACCGTGCAACACGGCTTCGCGTTGCTGCTGATTCAGTTCGGCCAGGATTGTGCCGATGGCGGTCCCTTCGGCGTCCTCCTCCCTGTCGGTCGGGCTGTTGTCCACTTGAGCCGCGATCTCCCTAGTCGGGTGGTGCTTGTCACTCGCAGCAAGCATACAGGCCGCGCCGGACAGAAGGCGGCACTGGTGGCGGGATGCGCACGCCCCGGATTGACCGCGGTCGCGGCGGGCCTATAATCGAGACGGAGCTTACCTCATGAAGCGGACTTGACCACGGAGGCGCGCGATGAACACCCGGTTCGGCATAAGCATCGGAAGCGTGACCAGGCGCAGAGTGGGGTTGGTCATGGTCTTGGTCGGGATAGTCATGGCGCTGGTCACGTGCGCCATGATGTCTATGGGGGTCTCATCCGCCCGGGCCCTGGTCCCGCTCCTCAACCCTGACGAGCCGAACGACAGTTTCCCTGCTGCCACGCAGCTCCAGAACGGGTTGGAGATCTGGGGCGTTATCCCCGAAGCAGGCGACGAAGACTTCTTCTATCTGGATGTCCCGAGCCGGAGTCGGGTCACCGTGGAGTTCAACACCCAGGGTATGCCCAGGGAGTGCGGGCTGGCGTTCATGGCCAAAGGCGGCGATGTGATCGCCGACCTCGACTGGGAGAAGCGCTACGACGACGACGGGAGCTTCATCGCCGACGGGATCGTCGGACCCGGACGGCTCTTCGCAATGGTCTCAGCGGGCAGCGGGCAGGCCGGTGTAGAGGTCTATACGATCGAAGTGACGTACGAAGCCGCGGGGACTACCGCCTCCTTTCCCGACGTACCGATGGGCTCGCCGTACTACGATGCCGTGATGGGCCTGGCGGATGAGGAAGTGGTCTCCGGATACAAGGACGGCCGGTTCGGCCCCAGCGATTTCGTGACCCGCCAGCAGTTTGCCAAGATGATCGTGCGGGCGGTGGGCTACCCGGTATTCACCAGCGACGTCTGCCCGTTCACCGATGTCTCCAAGAGCTACCCCGGCCACTATGTGGATGCGAATGATCCTCTCTACCCTGATCACTACATCGCCGTCGCAGCAGAGCATCACATCACGGTAGGTTTGACCCCCACCACGTTTGGACCGTACCGGAACATCACGATGGCTCAGGTCGTGACCATGGTGGTGCGCACGGCTATCGACCTCGGCCTATGGGACTCTCCTCCCCACGCGTTCGAGCCCCCGTTCGATGACTTTGGTGAGCCCCACTATCCCTATGCGCGCATGGGCGCGGCGCACGGTCTCTTCAACGGCTACCCGGGGCCGTGGGACTGGTTCGTACCGGCAACGAGAGGCCAATGCGCCTTCTTCATCTGGAAGCTCATGGGCGCCTACAACGTTGACTGAGGCCGTTGGCCCCGCCGGCTCATTCGTAGGTGAGGTCGTACGTGTTGCCGTGCAGGTTGTTTGAACCGATGATGGGGTACGAATCGGCGCCCACGTAGATGCCCCAGTGGTTGTCATAGCACTCGTTGTCTTCCGCGGTGCCGTCTGACTGGTCGGCGAAGTAGATGCCGGCCTCACCATTGGAGCTGCATTCGTTGCCGATGAGTTCGCCGTACGAATATCCAAACAGGGCGATCCCGTCTTTCGTGTTTTGGGAGAGCGTGCAGTCCTCGATGGTGATTTCCGCAGCGTCGGCGGCGGCGATACCATCGTTGCCGTTGGAATCGCAGGTGCATCCTGTGATGGTCCCGGTCGATTCATCCCAGAAGCAGATACCGCTTTGAACGTTCTCCGAACACACACTGTTGCCTATCTGCAGGTCCGATGCTTCTTCGATATCGATGCCGTGTAGGTCGTTCTGGGTGAACACGCTATCGATAACCGCGCCGAAGGAATAACCATAGAGGTACAGACCGGCGCCTTTGGTGTCATTCAGCCGCGAGCCCCCGGTCAGGTAGCACCGTCGCAGACCGAGATCGGCATCGTAAGCCACGATGACATTGGAGGGACTGCTCGTGGCGGTGCTGACAAACCGGATGTCTTCCGCGTAGAACGCGCATCGGTAGATATCTATCACGTCGCCCGCGAACCGTATCGTCGTGCTGTTCGGCCCCTGCATGGCGTTGCCGATGAGCGACAGATCGTATTCGACCATGAGCGTGCTCGTGAGAGTGAAGGTACCGGCTCCCAGATAGACGGTTGCCCCCGGCGCGACCGCGGCGACGGCTGCCTCGAGGGTGGGATAATCGCCGCTGCCGTCGGGATAGACCCAGACTTCATCGGACGGCTGCACTGGCGCTCCCTCCAGCAGGTCAAGGAGGTTCCAGAGTATCTGGGCGACCTCCCCGCGGGTGGCGTCGGCCGTGGTGCTCCAGCTGGGGCCCATGCCGATGAGGTCATCGAGTAGCCCATTGTATTCAGCTATGCGTAGGTTCTCCCCATGAGGCTCGGCAACGCCGTCGAAGAGCGACAGAGTGCCGGGAGAGGGATCCCAGAGCGTCCCCGGGTACAGACTCTCGGCGCCCCTCACGACCATGCTCACTACCTGGTCGCGGCGGATGGAGTTCCAGGGCGCGAACAGAGTCTGAGTGGCGTTGGTGCCGTAGGTGATGCCGTAGTCATAGGCCGCCTTCACGTACTTGTGCGGATAGCCGTTGGCATCGGGCGACCCGAGGTCGGTGAAGCGCGTGGCGGTGGAGGGATCCGGGATGATGTCCAG
>JAFGIH010000586.1 GCA_016929985.1 Thermoleophilia bacterium
CAACCGGGCGAGAATGGAATCCCCGTGCTTGTTGGCCCAACGCAGAGCCTCCAGAGCAAGGCCCAGGCTGGCGGCCCCGGCGGCCGCCGAAGCGGCCGGTGACTTCACGCCCTTGCGTCCGCGCGCGAGGATGTTGGTGGCGATGGTGGCCAGCAGATAGGGCCCGACCAGGTTGGAGCCACAGCGGTCGTGCTCTTTGGCCGCGGCCGCGGAGTCGCCGATCCCGATGGTCTCCGGCGCGGCAGCCCCAGCGCCGGGCCGGCCGCCCGCCTGGGCGCCGCTCACGCCCGAGCCGGCGGCCCCGGACGCCGCCGCGCGGGCGTCCGCGCTGGCGCGCAGCGCGGCCTCGCGTCCGCCGATCACCTTGTGCTCCGCCCCGTGGTATCCGGAGATGGCCGAGTTCCTGAGCGCCAGCACGGCCGGGATGAACGCCGCGAGCGCGGTCCCGACCTCCTGCGCCACCGCGGACTTGGGCGCCAGAGCCCGCACCGCCGACGTGCCTACCATGGAGACGCCCAGGGCCGCGGCCACCCGCCCACCTTCGAGGGGCAGCTCTGCATTGGGCAGCTTGCTCTTGACCAGGGCGAGCACTAGGAGGCTCTCGCCGAAACGACCCAGTCCGCGCAAGAGCGGGATGCCCGCGGAGGCCATGCCCGCGCCGCTCCGGCCGCCCGAGGCCACGCCGCGCTTCGCGGCGCCGCCACTTGCGCCGCCGCCCCGCGCCCCGGCCGCCCTGGTGTTCGACGCCGCCCCGCCGTCACCGCTGCCCGGCAGCCGCGTCTTGGCGCCCGAGGCCACGTTGATGCTCCCGTCGGCTTCGCGTATGGCGGCCGACCAGTAGCGCTCGCTCACGAGCAGGAGTCCGTTCTTGAGGGCCATCCCGCCTATGCGGGGGCCCAGTTCGTCTTCACTCATTGCTGCTCCTCCATAGCGGCTTCCTCAGCCGCGATAGTCCACGCTTCTCTGCCCGTCGCCGTCACGGGCACCTGCTGCGTCGCCCTCCGAGCCGCCTCCCGGGCCTCCACCCGCCGCGCCCCGTTCAGCATGGCCTGAGTGAACGCCGCCCGTGCGCGGCGCCTCATGCCGATATGGTACGGCACATAGATGATCACTATCAGCCCTACAGCCGCCAACCCCGCCACCAAGAACAGCCGCTGGATCCCCAGAGCCGCCCCCAGGATGCCGCCCAGCAGGTAGCCGGCAGCCGATCCCATCTGGCCGAAACCGGCCCGCACCGCTATCAGCCGGCCCCTGTCTCCCTCAGCCGCCGCCTCCTGGAACATGGTGATAGACGGCACGAACATCCCCACGTTGGCGACTCCGGCGACGCCTACCAGCACGATGCTCACCCACAGGTTATTGCTGAAGAACACGGCCGCGAAGCAGATGGCCACCACGACGTACGAGAAGGCCACGTAGGTGTTCTTGTCCCCCGCGAGCCGGGTGCGGCTCATGATCAGACCGCCTGTGATCAGCCCGGCCCCCACGATCACCTCCATCACGCCCAGCTCGAACGCCCCGCCGTCGAACACCTGCAGCACCAGTGCGTAGGCGTTGGGTGAGCTCATCATGACGAACATGAGCGGGAGTACGGCCATGAGCAGGTTGGTCCGGAGCCCCGGATGCCGCCACATGCGCATGAACACCGCCGGCGACTCGGCGACGAGAGCGCGCACCGACTGCGTCCGCCCGGTCGCCCGCGCCACACGGGGCAGTCCCAGCAGAAAGAGGCCGGAGAGCAGGTAGCTGCCCGCATCCACGAAAAAGGCCGGCCGGTAGCCCACGGCCGCCACCAGCACGCCGCCGGCGAGAAAGCCGATGAGCTCCGCCCCGTCGCGCGACACGCTCAGATACGAGTTGGCCCTCACCAGTTGCTCCCGCGAGCACAGGTCGCCGATGAGCTTGATCTGGCCCGGGTTGAAGAAGGCCGACCCCACTCCCATGAAGAACGAGACGGCGTAGATGAGCCCCACCGCCTGCTCGGCCAGGAAGGGCATGAAGAAAATGAGCACCGCCCGGGCCGCGTCGGAGGCGATCATCACCTGCTTGGAGTTGTAGCGATCGAGAACGGCTCCCCCGATCCAGCTGGTCACCACCAGGGGGAAGACCGACACCGCCATGACGGCGCCCATGTGCAGCACCGAGCCGGTGAGCCGCAGCACCATGAAGCCCAGAGCGATGGTAGACATGGAGGTGCCGAGGCTGGAGAAAGCCTGAGCCGCGAGGATCCGCCAGAGCACGTGAAGACGCATCAACCCCCCACAAGGGAACGCCGAAAGGGTCGGCGCCTATTATGCTCTATGCACGGGGGGTATGCACCGTGGCGCGGTACTGCGCCGCCGGTGATCCTTCTTCACGCGCCTGCGCCATGCGCTCCCGTACCCGCGACATGCGGATGTGCTGGGCTTGGGCATGGGGACGCAGCCCCAGACGCGGACCGTTCTCCACCGGCGGCCCGGTCTCGTCGTCGTCCACCTGCGGGAGGTCGCGCAGGAACTTCACCTGCTGCACTTCCATGTTGAAGTCGGCCTCTTCACCCCGGCGGTAGCTCTCGTCGAGCGCGTCGAGAATGGCCAAGAAGCAGTCCACGATCTCGGGATCGAACTGGGTGCCCTTCTTGAATTCCAGCTCGGCTATGGCGATGTCGGGAGGCAGCGCGGGCCCGTAGGGCCGGTTGCTGACCATGGCCGAGTAGCTGTCGGCCACGCAGATGATGCGGCTGGCCAGCGGTATCTGGTCGCCCTTGAGC
>JAFGIH010000587.1 GCA_016929985.1 Thermoleophilia bacterium
ATGGGCAAGTATCTGGCGGAAGTCATGCGCCTCAATCTCGATCGTGCCGACTTCAGGGTCTTCGGCCCCGACGAGACGACGTCCAACCGTCTGAACGCCATACTCGACGTCACTTCCCGCACCTGGAACGCGGCGATCCTGCCCGGCGACGACCGGCTTTCACCGACCGGGCGGGTCATGGAGATCCTCAGCGAACACACTATCCAGGGCTGGGTGGAGGGCTATCTGCTCACCGGGCGACACGCTTTCTTCTCCTGCTACGAGGCCTTCATCCACATCATCGCCTCCATGTTCAACCAGCATGCGAAGTGGCTGGACGTGTGCGAGGAGATACCCTGGCGACGGCCGGTGGCGTCGCTCAACTATCTGCTGACCTCCCATGTGTGGCGGCAGGACCACAATGGCTTCTCGCACCAAGACCCCGGGTTCATCGACCACGTGCTTACCAAAAAGGCCTCGGTCACCCGGGTCTATCTGCCCCCCGACGCCAACACGCTCTTGTGCGTCACCGACGTGTGTCTACGCAGCCGCGACCTGGTGAACGTCATCGTGGCGGGCAAGCAGCCTCAGCCGCAGTATCTGGACATGGCCTCGGCCATCCGCCACTGCGCTCATGGCATCGGCATGTGGCAGTGGGCCAGCAACGACCATGGCGGCGAGCCGGATGTGGTCATGGCCTGTGCCGGCGACGTTCCGACGATGGAGACCTTGGCCGCCGCCGACCTTCTGCGGAAGCACCTCCCCGACCTCAAGGTGAGGGTGGTGAACGTCGTCGACCTCATGACCCTGCAGCCCGAGGAGGAACATCCCAACGGCCTTTCAGACGCGGAGTTCGATGCCCTCTTCACGACCGACAAGCCCGTCATCTTCGCCTACCACGGCTATCCCTGGCTCATCCACCGCCTCACCTACCGGCGCACCAATCACGACAACCTGCACGTGCGCGGCTACAAAGAGGAAGGCACGACCACCACGCCCTTCGACATGGTGGTGCTCAACGACCTCGATCGCTTCAGCTTGGTGCGCGACGTGATAGACCGGGTGCCGGGCCTCAAAGAGCGGGCCGCCCATCTGCGGCAGTTGATGCGCGACATCCACGTCGACCACAAGGAGTACATCCGCGAGCACGGCGACGACATGCCGATGGTGAAGGACTGGTCTTGGGGCGCTTACAGCCGTGAGGCATAGCCGGGACCATGAGGAGTGGCGCCTGGGACGGTTCGGGCTCACGTAGAATCGCGGCCACGTGGCTCCTGGTGACATGCTTCCTGGTCGCGTTCGCCGTGCTGCCCCTCGTTATCGTGGCTGTGACTCCGGGATTGGACGACGAGGCCTTCGTCTCCCGGGCCGAGGTCGGGTCCCGCTTGGCCGAGACCATGAGCGGCAAGCTGGAGTTTCTGCTGGTCGACGCGCTCGAGGGGCGTGCTCCCGCCGACCGTTTTGTCATCACCGTCGATCATGGATACACGGCTGGGTTGACGGACGCGCTCGGCGAAGCGTTCTGGCTGGAGGGCTCGCTCATGAACAGGGACACGTTCTTTGGGGAGCAGTATCTCTTCTTCGGATATCCCCAACTGTATGTGTCTCAGGTGAGAGCCGGAGTCTGGTGGCCCAGACAGGTGGAACGGCTGAGGAGCCTGTACCTCGCTCCTCTCAGCGCGGCCGCTTCTGTCTATCTGGTGGGCGCCATGCCGTTTATGGAAGAGTACTCCCCGGGTTCGTACGGTCTCGTCGTCGCCCGGTTCGTCCTGCTCTTGGGCGCCATTGTGGCCGCCGTCTGGTACGTTCGGAAGAAACGGCGCTGGACGCCGGGCGTCATATGGGCGGTAGGCGCATATCTGCTCGCGACGATCGGTCTGGCCGTCCCCAGCCTCTAACAGGACCCTCTAGTGGGTGATCGGTCCGTCCCACTCGAACAAGTGCACCGTCCCATCGACGATGAAGGCCACGTGGTTCGCAGATGCCGCGATGAAGGGCGACATCCAAGGGGCGTCGTACTGTTCGCCCAGCACCTGCTCGTTGCCGCCGGTGTAGCCCCGGGCCACGATCTCGTAGGTGGTCTCGTCGCCCTCGACGGCCCGGTAGTAGGCGGCGAACGTCGGCGCTGCGGTGGCGAAGTCGCCGAGGGGGTCGATCTGCCAGGTGTCGTCAGTGGACAGATTCCTGGCCATGAGTCCATCCCCGTAGTAGACGAGTGTGTCGCCGCTCAGAGAGGGCCGCCAGGCCTCGGTTTCGAGTAGCGTGGGCTGGAAC
This sequence comes from Thermoleophilia bacterium, assembly GCA_016929985.1. Next base: position 2,254 of record JAFGIH010000587.1, read on the forward strand.
CGTCCAAGATCCATGGTGTACAGGCCGGGTTCGAAGCCCTCGACCGCGGTCGCGTTCTCCCAGGCCAGGTGTGTGCCGGAGAGGCTGTAGGCCCACGTGGAGTCGCCGAGGTTGTACGAGGTGGCCCCATACACGAGTTCGGCCGGGTCACCTTCCGGCTCCCCCTCCGTTGTCACTTCCACCCCGAATATCTTCACGAACGAGTATTCGTCGGGGTTCTCCTCCCAAGGGGTGGCCTCCGCCCAGGTGAGCCACTGCCCCGACAATTGCGGGTAGTAGGGCGCTCTCCCTTCGTCGGTCACATAGATCTTGGGGCCATCGGGGAGCCGGTAGGCGCAGACGCGCTCGTTCAAGTACTCGTCGGTATCTTCCTGGTAGTCGCCCTCCCACCAGATCGCGAGATCGCCCTCGATGTCTTCGTTGAAGAAGTCGTTGGCGTCGACAGGCAACTCGATGAGATCGCCCGAGTCGAGCATGTAGGCGTAAAGGGCATAGCCGTCGTCGGCCTCGGCGTCGATGAGCAGAGCCACGTCTGAGACCGCCACTGCATAGCCCCGTTCTGGGAAGGCGGAGTTGTCGACCTCCACCCATTCGCCGGACGAATCGCCCGGGTCTCCGATGGTGGCGAGCGTCGTGGCGGTCGTGGCGATCGCCGACGTGGACGTTGAGGAGGCGGCCGCGGAGGTCGTGGTGGACGCCAGACCGGCAGTGGACGTCGTTCCGGCGGTTGCGGCCGTTGTCGTGGTCTTGGCCTCGCTCTCGTCGTCCTTGTCGAAGACGACGAGCCAGAGCACTAATCCTGCCGCGATGAGTATCGCGGCCGCGGAGGCGAGGCCTATCCAGAGACCGAGCCGGCTCTTGCGAGGTGGCTGGGGGGCACCGTAGGGGCCGGGAGCACCGCTCGGACCGGTCGGTACGTAGGCCGGGGGGGGAGGCAGGGGGACCTGCGGCGGCCGGACCATGGTCGGCGCGTCGTCGGGTGGAGTGGCCGCCCTGGGCTTCACCTGGGTCGTCGCGGCCTCGGTCTCTGCCGTGGGCGGCGGCGGTGGCAGCTCGGTCGGCGCCACCGGCACACCGCAGTTGGCGCAGAAGACCGCCCCGTCCGGCAACTGGTTGCCACACGCCTTGCAGAACACTACAGCACCTCCGTCCGGCCCGAATGAACACCGGCGCCACGTGCCGCCGTGCCGCCTACTGTAGCGCATGGTAGCCTCATGCTCATGAGCAACGTCATTCTTCTCGGCGTAGTGGGTCTTGTCGGAGGGACCTTGGGGTCCATGGTTGGGCTAGGCGGAGGGATCTTCATCATCCCCGTCCTCACGCTCTTCCTGAACGTACCCATTCACGCCGCCGTCGCCGCCAGTCTCATCGCGGTCGTGGCGACCTCGACCGGCGGCTGCATCACCTATGTGCGTGAGTGCCTGGCAAACCTGCGCCTGGCCGTCACCATGGAGACCATGCTTGCGCTGGGAGCGATGACGGGCGGACTGGTGGGAGTCATGCTGGACACACAAACCCTCAGCGCCGTGTTCGGGTCAGTCATGGTGGCGGTCTCCGTCTACATGGGCACACGCGGAAGGGTCGTTGACCCCGCCCAGGTCGTCGGACCCGCCCCCGGCCCGTTCGGAGCGTGCTACTACGATCGTTCTCTGGATCGTGTGGTGGAGTATCGGGTCCGCAGGCTACCGCTGGGGCTGTTTCTCGGGCTCGTGGCCGGCAACATATCTGGCATGCTCGGTGTGGGGGGCGGCTTCATAACCGTACCTGCCCTGCGTTTGGGGATGGGCCTGCCCATGCGGGTGGCGGTGGCCACGAGCAGTCTCATGCTGGGAGTGACGGCCTGCGCCGGGGCTCTGGTCCATCTGGCCCGCGGGACGGTGGATCCGGTCGTCACCGTTCCCGTGGTCCTGGGTGTGACGGTGGGGGCACTCGTAGGCTCGCGCCTGGCGTCGCGGGTGAAGAGCTCTGTGCTTGCGACGGTGCTGGCGGTGGTGCTGTTCGCGTTCGCGGTGCAGATGATCCTGGCTGCCGTGGGAATCAAGCTGTGATGAGACGCACTGACATCCGTGGCGCGACCGACATCCGAGCCGGTCGCTTCCTTTCGTGGTTGTTGTTGGTGGGCCTGTTGATCGCGGTGCTGCTGATGGTGGCCGGAGCGGTGCTCGCCGCGACTGGAGCGAACGGCCCGATGGTGCGGGAGACCTCCCTGGCGGACCTCCCTCACGCGCTGGCTTCGCTCCAACCCTTGGGCTTTATCATCCTGGGGCTGGTGGTGCTGCTGGCGACCCCCGTCGCACGGGTGGTGGCGCTCCTCTTGATGTTCGCGCGGCAGCGATCGTGGTGGTTCTGCGGAATCTGCTCAGTGGTGCTGGCCGTCCTCGCCCTGAGCGTGTTTCTCGGCTTGCGCGGCTGAGCAGCCGTCGGTTACAATCCCGCGAATGGCCGTCTTCCTCCTCATAGTCGCCTTTGTCGTCATCCTGGCCGGGTGCGAACTTTTCGTTAACGGGGTCGAGTGGTTCGGGCGCAAACTGAACCTCGGTGAAGGCGCGGTCGGTAGCGTTCTGGCCGCGGTGGGCACCGCTCTTCCCGAGACGGTCATCCCGCTCATAGCCATCCTCTTCGCGGGTGGCGGGGGCGAGGAGGGAGGCCCGGACGCAGGGCACGAGATCGGGATCGGCGCCATACTCGGCGCCCCCTTCATGCTGTCCACGCTTGCCATCTTTGTCTGCGGCATCTCGGTGGTCATCTTC
>JAFGIH010000588.1 GCA_016929985.1 Thermoleophilia bacterium
GCCCTGACCTCCTACGTCGACCGGGCGCAGTCGTCGACCGTGACACTTGTGGGGGCGGCGGGCCGGACCTTCGAGTTCATGCTTGGCAGAGCGGGGGTGAGACCCGATATCGGCAGCGCCGTCGCGGCCGCCATGGCCGTGACCCGCGAGAGCAACTTCATCACAGATCTGGGCCGGCGGTTCAAGTTGTCGTTCAGGGGCGTTGACATGCCCATCAAGGGGCTCGTGAACGACTTCAAGATGGACGCCCTGGTGGCCGAGATCGCCAAGACGTTCGACATCCCTGCCGTGCCCGTCGGGCTGGATATCGACGACGGCAAGGTGACGGTGGTGGCGGGACGGAAAGGCAGCGTGGTCGATCGTGATGTGCTGCGTGAGCGGTTGGCCGCTTTCCTGCTCTCGCCGGGTACGGTGAACACAAGCATCCCCATAGTCATCGAGGAACCCCCGGCCTTGGGGTTAGGCAACGAGGAATTGGTGAAGGATGCCGAGACCATGGTCAGCCGCCCTATCAAGCTCACCCTTGGGGATCGTTCGTGGATCTTGGACCCCGAAGACATAGCCGCCTATCTCGAAGTAGAGTCGAAGCCCGACGGGGGTGTCTCCGTGCTGACACCGGTGTTCTCGTCGTCGAAGATGGCCCCTCTGTTGGACGATATCGCCCGCGGCGTGTTCAAGCAGCCGGTGAACGCCACGTTCAAGAGCAACGGGCAGATCGCCTGGGCCGAGCCCGGGAAGATGGGGCAGGCTCTCGACAGAGAGGCGACCCTTGAAGCTCTGACTGCCGCGGCCATGAAGTCCGGGGAACGCACAGTCAAGGTGGTGGTAGTCGAGGTCGAGCCCGAGCTCACGGCGAAGAAGGCGGAAGCCATGGGCATCCAGACTAAGCTGGCGGGCTACACGACGGTGTACGATTGCCCGCCCGAGCGTCAACAGAACGTTCGGATGACCACCCAGTACGCAGACAAGATCCTTGCGCCGGGAGAGGTCTACAACTTCGATAAGCAGATCGGTCCACGCACTGAGGAGCGTGGGTTTGCGCTTGCGCCGGGCATCATCGGCAAAGGGAACCTCGAGGATGTCCTGGGAGGCGGGATCTGCCAGGTGTCGACGACCGTGTTCAACGCTGTGTTCGAAGCCGGTTTGGAGATCATAGAGCGTCACAACCATTCGCTCTACATCGATCACTATCCCCCGGGGCGTGATGCCACGGTCACCGATGGCGGGAAGAATCTGCGGTTTAAGAACGATACGGATCACTATGTCTGGGTGCACGGCTGGTCGAACGGCATCACCACCGTCTTCAACATCTACGGCACCAATGACGGCAGAGAGGTGGAATGGTCTTGGAGCGGGTGGACCTTCGGCGAGAAGAGCCGCGTAGAGAGATATGCCGTCTCGTCACTCGAGCCCGGCGTGACCTACATCGAGAGGGCAGGCCAGGATGCCAGGTCGTGTGAGGTCACTCGCAAGGTCACCATGCCTGACGGCACCGTGCTGCACAACGGTCCGGAGGTCTTCGTGAGCGATTTCAAGATGATCTCGAGGGTCATACAGGTGGGCGCCTCTCCCACCACGACGACCACCACGCTGCCCGGGGAACCGACCGAGACAACCCCTCCCGCTATCGACCCCGCAGGATCCACTGACTGAACTGCGCCGAGTAGGTTGGGGAGGATCCCCCGCGGGCGAAGGGGATCGGGACGATCCCCTTCGCCCGCGGGGGTCACTTCCTGGGGAGTTCGTCCTGGAAGTTGTCCAGGATGGACATGAAGGCCACCGAGCTGGCTTGGCCCAGGCCACACTTCGCGGTGGCCTGCATGGTATCGGCGACAGCGTGCAGCTCGTCGATATACTCGGGGGCATACCGGCCTTTTCGGAGTACCTCTACTGCCTTGAGCAATCTGTTGTTGCCCAGGCGGCACGGCGCGCAGTTCCCGCACGATTCGTCAACAAAGAAGTCCATGACGTTGTGGGCTAAGTCGAGCATGTCGCGACCGGGGCCGATGACGATGACGGAGCCTCCGGTGGGGATATCCTCAAAGGCCAGACGGCGTTCGAAATCCTTCTTCGGGACGCACTGTCCGGACGCCCCTCCTATCTGCACGGCCTTGGCATCCTGGCCGCCGACCTCGCGGAGCAACTCGGCGACGGTGATGCCGAAGGGGAACTCGTAGACACCCGGCTTCGCGCAGTCTCCGGACACGCTGAACAGCTTATGGCCGGCGGAGTTCTCGGTGCCCACGCTTATGAACCAGTCGACGCCCTTCGTGAGTATGCAGGGCACCCAGGCGAGAGTCTCGACGTTGTTTACCACCGAGGGCTTGTTGAGGAACCCCGAGACCACCGGGAAGGGCGGCCGGTTCCTGGGCTCGCCACGGGATCCTTCGAGGGATTCGATGAGTGCGGTCTCCTCGCCGCAGACATAGGCGCCCGCGCCCATGACCACCAGGATGTCGAAGTCAAAACCTTCGACGCCGCCGATGTTGCGGCCAAGCAGCCCCGCATCGGTGCGTCGCTTGATGACGTCTTCGAGGTGGGCCCGCAGGTAGGCGTACTCGGCCCGCAGATAGATGAGTCCCACCGGAGCGTTGATGGCGCGCGCGCCGATGGTCATGCCCTCCATCACGAGGTCGGCGAACTGGCTCAAGATGAGGCGGTCTTTGAACGTGCCCGGTTCACCCTCGTCGGCGTTGCAGATGATGTACTTGGGGGTGCGCTGCTCCGCGGCGGCGAAGTTCCACTTCATACCCGTGGGGAAGCCCGCGCCCCCACGCCCCTTGAGCTTCGAGTCGCGGACCATGTCGATGATCTCGTAACGTCGCATCGTGAGCGCCTTGGCCAGGCCTTCACCGGCCGGGATGGTGGAGAAGGTGAGATCGTTGGCCGCGTTGGCGAAGTCGGCGTCGACGGCTTCGGCGTCGTGGGCCGCCCCGTTGCCGGCAGTCCCGTCGGCCAACCGTTGCCGGTAGCTGCTCACGATCTTGCCGATCTTCTCGGGCGTGAGCTTCGTGTAGATGTCCTCGTTCACCAGCATGGCCGGGCCCTGGTCGCACATGCCCATGCAGTTGGCCCACTCCAGAGTGAAGGCGCCGTCGGCCGAAGTCTCTCCGAAGGTGATGCCCAGCTCACGTGCCAGCTGCTGCGCCACCTCTTCCTTGCCGGCCAGATCGCAGGAGTAGGTCCGACACAGCCGGAACGAGTACCGGCCCTGTTTCTGTGGTCGTATGAAGGCATAGAAGGTGGATACGGCATGGACGCTCGCGGGGGAGAGGCCGAGCACATCGGCGACGATTTGCACGGCATCGCTGTCGATGCCCTGGTACTTGGCCTTGAGGTCCCTCAAGATGGGGATGAGCGCGGAGCGGCTGAAGCCGTTCTGCTCGGCGATGACGACTACTTCCTCGCGGAGTCTCTGCAGTTCGGCAGCTACCATAGCGCCTCTCCCCGCTCTTCGAGCAGCCATCTGACCTTTTGGATGAGGGCGTCGGGGTCGATGGGCTTCTCCACGAACTCATCCACCGGCACTATCTCCTCGTCGGGACCGATCTGCAGCCCGAGAGCTTGGTTGACACTCGTGAGCATGAGGATAGGCAAGGTGTGCCCCTGGATGCGCGCCCTGCGGGCGAAGCGCAGGCCGTCATCGGGTTCTTCCATCATCACGTCGAGGATCAACAGATCGGGTTGACCCTCCTCGAGCCTGACCAGGCCTTCCTCCAGGTTCGGGGCGCTGTCTACAGCATATCCCTCGCCTTCCAGGACGATCCGGGTCACCTCGACCATATCCGGGTCGTCGTCCACTATCAGGATCTTGTACACGAACGCCCTCCCTCACCACTCGCTCGTCATGTCTCCAGCAGCTACACGTGCCGACTAGATGCGCACGGTCCTACCGGATAGCGTAGATAGTATCTCGTCTGAGGCCGCGGAGATAGAGTGGGCGTCACTCGGCATCCGCGGTGGTCGGTACTGCAGCCACCGTGAGGGTATCGGCCGGGGCTTCGGAGTCCGTCGGACTGTCGAGTGTTGCGTCTTGGAGCGTGACCGTGAAGATGCTGCCGACCCCCTTCTCGCTCTTGACGGTGGCCTCTCCACCGTAGAGTTGGGCGAGCTTCTTGACGGTGGACAGGCCGAGGCCGCTTCCCAGGATCTTGTACGTATCCTCGTTCTTGATGCGGACGAACTCCGTGAACAGCTTGGCGCTCTCTTCCGGTGTCAGACCGATGCCGGTGTCGGAGACCTGGATCTTCACGATGCCGTCTTTGCGCTCCAGGGCGACGGTGACGCTGCCTCCGTCGCGATTGTACTTGACCGCGTTGGAGACCAGGTTGTTGAGCACGATCTCGAGCTCGCTCGGGTCGGCCGGCATCTCCACCGCGTCGGGCGCCCGCAGGGTGATGCCGATGTTGCGCTCAGCCGCCTCGTTGGCGAACAGGTCGATGGTCCGCTGGGCGACTGCACGCACATCCACGGCGGCGAACTGCCGCGCCTTCTGGCCGGACTCGATGCGGGTGAGGTCGAGGAGGTCGAAGATCAGTTTGCGCATGCCGTCGAGGCGCAGGAGGCTCCGGTCGATCATCTGACGCCGCTCGGGAGGCTCATCGTCGTGCAGGATCTTGAGGTACCCCTCGATCGCGTTGAGAGGAGCCTTGAGCTCGTGGGAAAGCACAGAGATGAAGTTGAACCGCACCTGGCGTTGTTCCTCCGCCAGTCTGCGGGCTTCCCTGCTGACGATCAGTTGCTCGGTAGCCTTGGTGATGGCATAGCGGAACTCCTCGGGTGAGAAAGGCTTGGCTATGAAGTCGAACGCACCCAGTTTGGTGGCCTGGACCGCCGTATCGAAGGTCGCATAGGCGGTGATCATGATGGTGACGATCGACTGTTCCTGTTTGCCCAACTCCGCGAGGATGTCCATGCCGCTCATGCCGGGGAGCTTGAGGTCCAAGAGGAGCAGGTCGTACTCAGCACCCTGCTCCAAGCTCTCCAGGAAGGCCTCTCCGTTGGCGAAGTGAATCGCCACGAAGGTGACGTCCACTCCCACATCGGCCACGTGGACCTGATACTTCATGAGTATGCGCCGCACCGCCAGGCTGAGCGGCACCTCGTCGTCCACCATGACCACTCTCAATACCTGTTTGCGATGCGGCACCTACCGGCTCCCTCTACTCATGACGGGGCAGGGTGACTGTGAACGTGGTCCCCGTAGGACCCTCGTATCTGTCGGTGTTGGAGCGGGCGGAGATCTGCCCCTTGTGCATCTTGACGATGCCGTGGCTCACCGCCAGCCCAAGCCCCGTGCCCATGCCGACCTGCTTGGTCGTGAAGAACGGATCGAACAGCTTGGGCATGTTCTCCTCGGGGATGCCCACCCCGGTATCGGTCACCTCGATGGAGATGGTATCGGGGTCGTCACTCAGAGTGATTGTGAGATCGCCTCCCTCGGGCATGGCCTGTTGGGCGTTGGTATAGAGGTTGGTGAGGACCTGGATCATCTGGTCGGGGTCGATGTCGGCTATCGGGTCGGAGAGCCGGTTGTCCACCTCCACACAGACGTTCTCCACGACCGGGGCGGTGCGAATAGTCTTTTCCACCAGTTCGGCCACATCGGTGGGTTGACGGAGCACTCTGCTCTGGCGGGCGAAGTTGAGCAGGCCCGAGATGATCCGTTTGCAGCGATTCCCCTGGTCGACGATGGTCTCGAGGTCGGCCCGGAACTCCTCCTCCTCGCACTCCTCGAGAAGAAGATTGGCATGCAGCAGCAACGTGCCCAGCGGGTTGTTGACCTCGTGGGCGATGCCGGCGGCGAGTTGGCCCATACTGGCCAGCCGGCCGGAGCGCTCCAGAGCCTCTTTCGCGTCTTCGAGTGAACGGTGAGAGACCTCCAGCTCCTCGTACGCGGAGCGCAACTGCTCGATGGTGTGCGGTAGGCACATCTCAGAATCGGCCAATCCCGAATAGACTGCGCGCGCATGGTCGAGACAGGTGTCGTATCCGCAGGCGCCGCAATCGAGCATATCCTCGGGCCTGTATTTGCCCATACGGTGGAGGATCTCCTCGAGCTCTTCGAAGCTGGCGGCGTATCCGAGGGTCTGCTCATCGGGTCTGTAGGTGCGTGAAAGGTCGAGATCCTTGTACCGGTCTTCCGCGGCTCGCACCTCGGCCAACTGCTCCTCCGTGTACGAGGCCAAACGGTTCTTCGCATAGTTGCTGATGCGGGTGCGCCGCTGAAGCATGGTCTCCTTGGTGGTCATGCCTGCACCTGCGTAGCAGCCCTGGCACGCGAGTATGTCCAAGAGCCTTGTGTCGGCGTGGGCGACGTCGAACTCACTGATGGTCTCGACGAACTCCCCGC
>JAFGIH010000589.1 GCA_016929985.1 Thermoleophilia bacterium
CGGAGCCGACATCGTCATGCTCGACAACCAAGACGTGGATTCGCTACGCAGGCTGGTGTCGATCGCCCGGGAACTGAAGCCCGATGTGGCGTTGGAGGCCTCGGGCCGCGTCTCGCTCGCGACCGTGCGGTCGGTCGCGGAGACGGGCGTAGACCTCATATCCACAAGCGCCCTCACCATGGGAGCGCCCCCGGTGGACCTGGGCCTGACTCTCAATATCGGCGGCTGAGCGCCCGGACGAAGGAGGAGACGACCATGCTGCTCGTCGTCGATGTCGGCAACACCCAGACTCACGTGGGTCTCTTCTCCGAGAGGCAACTGGTTGCGACCTGGCGTTTCGCGACCGAGAGGGAGAAGACCGGCGACGAGCTGGCAGTTGTGCTCGACGGCCTACTGCGGCTCGACGGGTTCTCGCGGGACATGATCACCGGTTTCGCTCTGGCCTCCGGGGTGCCGCGGCTGGTCACCGAGTACTCCACCATGTCCGCCGACAAGTTCGGAGTGGAGGCCTTGGTCATAGGCCCGGGCATCAAGACCGGCATGCCCATCCTCACCAGCGACCCGCGCACGGTGGGCCCCGACCTCATCGTCCAGGCCGTGGCGGCCCAGGAGCAGTACGGCGCTCCCTGCATAGTGGTGGGTTTCGGCACGGCTACCACCTATAGCGCGGTGTCGGCGGCGGGGGAGTATCTCGGCCATGCCATCGCCCCGGGCATCGAGATCTCCATGGACGCCCTAGCCACGCGGGCTGCCCGCCTCATGAAGATCGAGTTGATCGACCCAGGGACCGTCATCGGCAAGAACACCACGCAGTCCATGCAGGCGGGGGCCATCTACGGCTACGCCGGCCAGGTGGACGGCATCGTGGCGCGGATGCGGGCCGAAATGGGCGTCGACGCTGTGAGTGTGGCGACGGGCGGCCTGGCGCCCCTGATCTTCGGCCACGCCAAGCTGCTCGACAAGATCGACCGGCTGCTCACGCTGCGCGGTCTCGAGATCATCCATCGGCGCAACTACCTCTAGACGGCACACAAAGGCGCAGACCTTGAATCCTGAGCCGCCTCTCTTTCCGCCACTGGCGGCGCCGTTTCGAATCGGGGGGGTGGCGATACCCAACCGAGTGGTCCTGGCGCCCATGGCCGGGCTCAGCTGCAGTGCCTACCGCCGGCATCTGAAGGCTCACGGCGTGGGGATGGTGACCACCGAGATGGTCAGCGCCTACGGGCTCACCTACCGCAACGTCCGCACGGCTGCGTATCTACACTTCGCCCCGGAGGAGCGGCCCATCGCGGTGCAGCTCTTCGGCGACACTCCTGAGGTCATGGCCAGGGCGGCCGAACTGGTGCTCTCACGGCCCGAAGTCCCCGATCTTATCGACATCAACATGGGCTGCCCCGTGCGCAAGGTGGTGAAGACGGGGGCCGGTGCTGCGCTGCTCGGCGACGTCGCTCGCGCTGTGGCCGTCGCGGCCGCCGTCGTGGCGGCCGCGACCCAGGCCGGTGTGCCGGTCACCGTCAAACTGCGGAGCGGTCTGCGGCCCGGCGACAACATCGCCATGGATGTGGCGCCCCGGCTGCAGGAGGTGGGCGTGGCCGGTCTGGGAGTGCATCCGCGCGCGGCGAGCGAGTTCTACCGGGGTAGGGCGGATCACAGTGTCACCGCGGCGGTGGTGAGGGCCGTCGACATCCCGGTCATGGCCTCAGGCGACATCGACGACGCAAAGTCGGCCTTGGCGATCGTCACATCGACCGGCGCGGCGGCTGTGATGGTGGCGCGCGGGGTGGTGGGCGATCCATGGTTGGTCGGCGCCCTGCTTGCGACACCGCTCCAGGATGGAGCCGATATGCTCCCTCCAGGGATCGTTCCGCGGCCACCGCTTCCCGAGGTCGTTGCGGACCTGCGGCTGCTCCTTGCCCGCGCCGTCGAGGAGATGGGGCCGCAGCGGGCCGCTCGGTGGACCCGCAAGCTTCTGAGCCCCTATCTACGTCCCGCAGGCGTGCCGGTGAACATGCTCGAGCATCTGCGGACCATTCCCGAGGCCGGGGCGCTCGACGCCGCGGTCGCGGCTCTGGCCGAGCCGGTTTCGTAGGCGCTTTGCGCGGGTCTCGAGCCCGGCTCTGGCGGGCCGTTGACATATCTCGACGGCTTACCTATAATGGCGCGCTACTTTCAGGCGCAGTCCACCTCACCCGTCATCCAAGGAAGGTACTCGTGTCTCGGAAAGAAGTCATCCTTACTGAAGAGGGCCTCAAGCAACTGCAAGAAGAGGTCAGCCTCCTCTCTACCGTGAAGCGGGAGGAGGTCGCTGAGCGCATCCGGGCGGCTCGGGAATTCGGCGATATCACCGAGAACTCCGAGTACGACGACGCCAAGAACGAACAGGCGTTGCTTGAGCATCGTATCGGTCTTTTGCAGGAGAAACTGCGTCGGGCGCGGGTCATCAAAGACTCCGAGATCGACACCGATAAGGTCTGCATCGGCAGCACCGTCACTCTGCGCGACAAGGATGCCGGAGATATCCGCATCTATACACTCGTTGGTTCGGCCGAGGCCGACCCTACGAAGGCCCGGCTGTCCAACGAGTCGCCGGTAGGCCAAGCCATCCTTGGCAAGCGCGTGGGCGACATGGTCACGGTGCCGGTCCCGATGGGAGCTCTGCACTACGAGGTCCTTTCCATCGGGAAGACCTCATAGATGGATTCGGCCGTCCCGCCTGAAGATCGCAACGCGATCGATGCCTCCGCCCCGCAGCGGCCCGAGTGGGAAGCGGAACGTCTCGCCGACGTAGAGCGGCTCCGTTCCGAGGGCGTCGAGCCGTACGCCCGTAGCTTCACCGACCGCACTCCCCTTGGAGAGATCGTCCGTATCTATGGCGGTCTGGACACCGATCAGAAGGCCGAAGAATCGCACTGCCGCATAGCGGGCAGGGTGATGTCGCGCCGGGAGCACGGCAAGGCCTGCTTCCTCACTCTGCGCGACGGCTGGGACGACCTGCAGATCTACGCCAACATCGACACTCTGGGCGAGACCTGGTTCTCGCGGCTCAAGTCTCTCAACGTGGGCGACATCATCGGGTGCGAGGGCCACGTGTTCCGCACGCGCCGCGGGGAGTTGACCGTCTTCGTCGAATCGTGGACGGTGCTCACCAAGTCGCTCAGGCCCCTGCCGGAGAAGTGGCACGGCCTGCACGATCGTGAGACGCGGTACCGCCAGCGCTACGTGGACCTCATCGCGAACCCCGACGTCGCCGCGGTGCTGCGCGGCCGGGGCAAGCTCGTCTCGGGCATGCGCCGCTACCTGGAGACCCAGGGCTTCGTAGAAGTGGAGACGCCCATCTTGCAGCCACTGCATGGCGGTGCTCTGGCCCGGCCCTTTGCCACGCATCACAACGCCCTCGACACCGACCTCTACCTACGCATCGCTCCCGAGCTCTACCTCAAGCGGCTGCTGGTCGGGGGGTTCGACCGCATCTTCGAGATCGGCAAGAACTTCCGCAACGAGGGCATCTCGCTGGTGCACAATCCCGAGTTCACCATGATGGAGCTGTACTGGGCCTACGTGGACTACAACGCCATCATGGAGCTGGTGGAGAACATGGTACCGGTGCTGGCCGAGGAGGTCACCGGCTCGACCGAGATCACCGTCGGTGAGCAAACCGTCGATCTCAAGGCCCCCTGGCCAAGGCGGACCATCGACTCCCTGCTTCAAGAGCATCTCGGGCTGTCGCTGGCCGGCATGCGGGCCGATCCGGCGTCTGCCAAAGAGACCCTGCGCGCCCGCAAGATCGACGTGGAGAACCGCGATACCTTCGCCATGTTGGTCGACAAGGCCCTCAAGCATGCCGTGTGGCCGACGCTGGTCCAGCCGACCTTCGCCATCGACTATCCGCTGGAGCTGAGCCCGCTCGCCAAGTGCAGCCCGGACGATCCGCTCATCGTGGAGCGTTTCCAGGCCATCCTGATGGGCAAGGAGATCTGCAACGC
>JAFGIH010000590.1 GCA_016929985.1 Thermoleophilia bacterium
CGGCCGCGTCGCTCGGGCAGTGGCTCCGCGGGCGCAGGCTCGTCCGGCGCGAACGGTGGCGGCGCGAACAGCGGTGGCAGTGGTGGCGCGGGAGGCTCTGCGGGAGGCGGCTCGCCCAGCTGACAGTCACCGGACGCTGCCTTGCGCCCCCGGGGTGCTTGTCACACTCGCTCCGAACTTCTAAACTACTCCCGCCTGTAGGGCGCGGTGATGTGAGGTAGTGCTGTGGCCCGAAGGCCTTCCGTGCCGACGTAGCTCAGATGGCAGAGCGGCTCACTCGTAATGAGCAGGTCCGGGGTTCGATTCCCCGCGTCGGCTTTCTTGTCCAGGGGTAAAAAACCCTTATTCCAAAGCCAAAAACCACCTTCTCCTTGCTCCCCTGCCGCCGTCCGTCTATACTCCGTTTTGTGACACGTTAGGACCCCATGTCACGCGCAACCGTGACACCAGCGTGACACGAAAACCGGGTTTCTCGGACTGCTCACTTCATCGGAGGGTGCGTCACGAGCAAGAAGGTGCATCTGACCAAACGGGTTGTCGACGCCTTGGAGCCGGGCGACGAGCACTTCATCGTCTGGGATGACGAGGTCTCCGGCCTGGGCGTGCGAGTGACCAAGACGGGGGTCAAGGCGTTCGTGGTCGATTACACGACGCGCGTCGGACGGCGGCGCCGGCTCACGATCGGCCGGTGCGGGGTCCTTACCGTCGATCAGGCTCGTGCTGAAGCCAAGAAGGTCCTGGGATCTGTCGTCGGCGGCGCCGACCCTCTGGAGGAGAAGCGACTCTCTCGCTCCGAGGACACCGTCAAGGAGTTCATCAAGGAATACCTCGCCTACGTGAAGGGCTACAAGAAACCGGCATCTCTGCGTGCGGACACCTACGCGCTGGACAAAATGATCGAGCCTAAGCTCGGCAGTCACAAGCTGTCCGCCGTGACGCGCGAAGACGTCGCCCGTCTGCACCGGGAGTACGAGGATCATCCGGCCCAGGCCAACCGCATGCTGGCCACCTTCCGTCACCTGTACACGACGGCTGCCGCGTGGGGTCGCGTACCGCAAGGCTTCAACCCCTGCCAGCACGTGACCAAGTACAAGGAGAACAAGAGAGAGACCTACCTCACCGGTCAACAGGTGACCCGGCTCGGGAAGGTGCTTGATTCGCTGGAGGCCGAACATCCCTACAAGGTTCGGGCCGTGCGGTTGCTGCTGCTCACCGGCTGTCGGATGAACGAGATTCTCACGCTCGCCTGGGATGACGTAGACCTGGACCATGGGGTGATTCACCTGAAGGACGCCAAAGCCGGGCCGCGGGACGTGCCATTGGGGCGTGCCGCCGTCACGCTACTCAAGTCGTGCGAGCGCGAAACCGCGTGGGTGATTCCATCTCGGAGCATCAAGGGCAGGCACTTGGTGAACCTGTCCATGTTCTGGCACCAGGACGTGATCCCAGCCGCCAAGTTGTAGGGTGTCCGGATCCACGACCTCCGGCACACCGTCGGCTCCGCAGGTGCGGATGCTGGGCTCTCTACGCTGATGATCTCGAAGCTCCTGGGGCACAAGCAGGTGTCGACCGCCGAGAGGTACTCGCACCTATCCCGAGGGCCAGTTCAAGACGCGGCAGATCGCGTCTCCGGGGACTTGGCGGCCGCGATGAGAGGCAAGAGCGGCAAGGTGGTCGATATGAAGGAAGGACGCAAGAGGAAAGCGGCCAAGCGCTGAGGTCGACCAGCGACCCCGCAATGTCGGGCCGTGCGCCACCGAGCCACCTCGCCCGATGCGGACTCAACCCTTCTGCCGAGTTGCAGGGCGCTGTGCTCTCCCTTAGGCTCGCAGTGTGGCTGCTATGCGCCGAGGATGCAGGAGAAGGTCGAGGGCTAGACAAATATCGGTCACCACGACGTCCGCGGCAACAAGCGCTGCACCGCAGGCACCCTCCGGCCCAACGACGCATATGCCGATCGCACTCTCCTGCAGCATGAGCACATCGTTCGCGCCATTGCCGATTGTCACGGTCCTATCTGCTCCAAGCTGCGAGACAAGATCACGCTTCTGCTCGGCCTGGATTCCGGGTTCAAGAATGATGGTGTCGATACCCAACGCTTCTCCAATGTGGGATGCCCCGCCATGGGTATCTGCCGTGACTATCGCCAGATGCACTATGTCCTTGAGGCGCTCAATTCTCTCGGACACCCCGTTCCAGAGTGCTCCATCTCGCCCAAGAGTCCCGTTGAGGTCAAAGACGACGTGCTCGATCTCGTAGGTGCGACGGCCGGGGATGATGAGTCTCATTACCTGCTTCCTCCCTGGGTCCTGCAACAGCTGGTTCCTCCCCACTGCCTCACTCTTCGCGGTGTTGGTCCTATCGAAATACTGCGATAGACCCCCGGTCCAACATTGCGCCTTACGCGGCGGTCGGGGCCCCACTGATTAGTCTCGCTGGTCCTCGTGTCGCCTCCGCCGCATGAGCACCCACGGTAGCCCACAAAGCAGGACCGCGGCTACCATACCGATGACTGCGGCCTCCACGGCGCCAAGGGTCCGCCAGCCACCGGCGGCAAGCACGAGGATTGCGACCACGGCCGCTCCGGCGCCGGTAAGGGTCAGACGCAGCAGCCGCTCAACGATCACGCCCCAGTCGATAGTACCCGACGTCGGGAGCCCGGCGCCGAAGAAGAGAAACTCGCACAGGGCGACCAGCCCGACCGCGTACCCGACCACGGAGAAGGTGCCCACCCGGTCGGTCACCTGAACGACCAGGTATTCGCCGGCGAGAACGAACAGGGCAATCCCCGTCAGTCGCCCGCGCCAAGCTATGGAGATCAACACGAGCAGGAGCGCGATGACCGCCAGCGGGACGGTAGCGCGGGTGAGAGAACCCGCCCGCGCGATCGGGTAGGCGGCCAGACCGCC
>JAFGIH010000591.1 GCA_016929985.1 Thermoleophilia bacterium
CATCACCGGGTGGCGTCAGTCATGCGAGCGCGCGCTTCCGCGCTCGTGGATCTCGTCACGGGTCGGATACCTGCCGGAGGCGCTCAGCACCCGCGGTGCTACCGAGAGGTACTGTTGCATGGCCGCCTCGTAACCCTGCTCCTCGAGCATGCGCTCTCGTAGCAGTTCACCCAGAACCCGAGACACGCTCATCCCATGGCGCGCTGCGTACACGCGTGCCCAGAGGGCGACATCC
The DNA here is from genome assembly GCA_016929985.1 of Thermoleophilia bacterium. The sequence continues at coordinate 236 of JAFGIH010000591.1, forward strand.
TCATCGAGAGTGACTGTGACGTTCTTCACGTCCACAATTCTAGTGTTACACGAACTTCGTGTCAACCGCGCCCTCCTATTGGGGTGTCAACAACTACGGCGTGCAGGCTACGCTCTGACTCGTCCCGTGTCCTTAGGACCAAAGATGTATCTTGGCGCCCCAGCGCCTCCGGCGGCGGCTTCGCTACAGCGTGGGCGCAGGGCCGGCCTAGCCTCCAGCGGAGGGAGCGACCGCCTCAGGTTCGATGAGTTTGAAGCTGACCAGCTCGCCCTGCGCCACGATGCGCTGCTTGGCGCTGTAGATGGGGTGGCACGCCGCCAGCGATATCTGCTCTCTGCCCTTCTGGGCCACCGTCTCCACCTCGTCGGGGTAGACGATGAACACTGAGGTCACCGCGTAACGGATGACGGCGTACGGCAGCACGAGGTCGATGTGATCGCCGGGATCGAGTTCGTTCAGCTTGAAGAAGGGCGCCCCATAGGTTGTCCGGTGACCCGAGACCACGAAGTTGCCCCCCTGGCCCGGGTAGGGAGTCTCTTCCCAGTGACCCGGTCCCTCCTTGAGATCGCGGACGCTCGTCCCTTCCACGACCACCACGTCCACTCCGATCTTCGGGATGAGGATCTTGCCGACCGGCTCACCGATCTTACCGCTGACCGTGAGGGCATACTCGGTAGCAGCAGCCTTGAACGCGGCCAGTTTGGCATCGCGCTCCGCCTTCGCCGCCGCTATGGCCGCCTCCACCTCGTCGATCTCTTCCACGGTAGCGTCGGGATCGATGGTGGTAGTGGTGGTGGAGGTCTCCACGACAAAGAGTTCACCGGAGGTGAGGGCCTCCTCGGCCACCGCCAGTTGGGGGTTGGCGGCCTCGAGATCCTCCCGGAGCCTGTTCTGCTCGATGGCGGTACAGGCGCAGGTGCCGCCGTAGTAGGCCGGGATGGCGAGGACTCCCGCGACGATCAACAGGTTGGCCACCCGGCGTATCCACCTGCGGCGCTTGTCGCGATTGTCGCGCGCGACCGCGGCTCCTCCGTCCGGTGGCGCTTCTGGAGAGCCCGTTCCACCGGAGGGCTCGACTGGGGGAACGGAGCTGTCGGTGCGCTCGTCGGTCATAGCGCGGCACAGTATATCCGAGGCCCGCTCCGGCGTGTGCGGCAACCGGCGATCCTCCGGCTGAGACGCACCCGGCAGACAGTATGCACCCATGCGGTCTTTTGATACACTCGCTATGCGCACATCCCTGTACCGTGTAAACAGAATCCGAGAGGTCGGTGACGGCGTTGGGGACGGGGAAGAGCCCTGCGACACCCCGGGGGATAAGAGGTTGGGTCAAGCCGGAGTTGATCGTGCTTGCTCGGTCCAAGCCTGAGGAAGCCGCGCTGGATGCGTGCAAGACCACCTACATCCAGATTCTGGGTTCAACCGGCAACCAATGCTATACCCTGTTTGTCCTGTGCATGCAGAACTCTAGTTCGTAGGCCGGCCCCGTCTCATCTCGCGGCCCCACGCCGCCCCGTCGCACTCTACCGGCCTCACGCGCGGCACGTGATAGTCTGCTACCGAGACTCATCCAATGCCTCGTGGAGGTCGCAAATCCGTGAGTGGCTCGTCGATCATCCAACCCGTCATACTGGCCGGCGGCTCCGGCACCAGACTCTGGCCGGCTTCCCGCCGGGCCCATCCAAAGCAACTGCTCGCTCTCGCGGGCGAGAACACGCTCCTACAGGAGACGGTCCTTAGGCTGCGCGCCTTGGACGGCGTTCCCGGCGCCGGTCCGCGGGTAGCCGAACCGGCTGTGGTGACCAACGAGGAGTACCGCTTCGTGGTGGCCGCTCAGCTGCAGGAGGTAGGGGTCACGGCTCCGCGGATCATCCTCGAGCCTGTCGGCCGTAACACCGCCCCGGCGCTGACTCTGGCCGCGGTCGCGCTCCCCGACTCCGAAGAAGACCCCATCCTGCTGGTTCTCCCCTCCGATCACTTGATCAAGGACCTTGCCGCGTTTCTTGCCGCCGTGGACGAGGGCGTGCAACACGCGGAGGCCGGATCGGTGGTCACGTTCGGCATAACGCCCGACCGGGCCGAGACCGGCTACGGATACATCATGGCGGGTGACCCGGTGCCCGGGGCGCCGACCGCCCGGGTCTTGGTCAGCTTCACCGAGAAGCCGGGCGCTGAGACCGCGCAGCGCTACCTGGACTCTGGTGACTACCTCTGGAACAGCGGCATGTTCATGGTGAAGCGTTCTGCGTGGTTGACGACGCTCGATCGCTACCAGGCCGAGATCCTGACTTCCTGCCGGGCGGCCGTCGCCGTGACGAAGACCGACGGCGTATTCACGCGAGTCGGAGGGGCCGAGTTCGGTTCGTGCCCCGCCGTTTCCATCGACTACGCGGTCATGGAGCAACTGGGCTCTCCGAATGTGCCCGGGCCCTCCGCGGGCGCGCAGGCGGTGGTGATACCTCTGGACGCCGGTTGGTCAGACGTAGGTGCTTGGGCATCCCTGTGGGAAGTCCTAGCGCATGACGAGGCGGGCAACGCCTGCTGCGGAGACGTCGTTCTGGAGAGCAGCCGGAGCACACTGGTGCACGCCGACTCCCGCCTGGTCGCGGTGCTCGGCGTGGACGATCTGGTGGTGGTGGAGACCGCCGACGCGGTGCTGGTGGCCTCCAAGGAGCGGACGCAAGACCTGAAGACGCTCGTGGCCCTGGTTCAGGAAAGAGACGAGAGTCTCACCACCTACCACCGCCAGGTGCACCGCCCCTGGGGGCGCTTCGACTCCATCCACAAGGGCGAGCGCTTCCATGTCAAGCATATCGTCGTCAGCCCCGGAGCCAGTCTGAGCCTGCAGCTGCACAGGCACCGTGCGGAGCACTGGGTGGTGGTCAGAGGTGTCGCCGAGGTCACCTGCGGGAACGAGACGTTCCCTCTGATCGAGAACGAGTCGACCTACGTTCCGCTCGGAATGCCCCACCGGCTCGTGAACCCCGGACCTGAACCATTGGAGATCATCGAAGTCCAGTCGGGCGACTACTTGGGCGAGGATGACATCGTCCGGCTGGAAGACACCTACGGCCGCGTCGAAGAGTGATGCGACACGCCCGATAGGATCCGGGGGGCCCGATAGGAATCCGCGGGCCGAAGGTCAGTCCTCGGTATCCACGTCCTTGGCCCAGTCGCGATTCTCGCGGTACCACTTGCAGAGCCGGGCCACGCCCTCCTTCAGAGAGACCCGGGGTTCCCAGCCCAGCAGGCGCTGCGCCTTTCCCACGTCGGCCCAGGTGGCCATGACGTCGGCGGCATGCATGGGATGCTGCTCTATGCGGGCCTTGGCGCCCGCCTCGGCCTCCACCAGCGCGATGAGCTCCAGCAGGTCGTGCGGGCTATCGCCGCCCAGGTTGATGACCTCGTAACCCACAGGCTTCAGACCCAGGATGGTGCCCCTGGCCACGTCGTCCACATAGGTGAAATCGCGCGACTGGCTGCCATCGCCGTAGAGCCGCAGGGGACGCTCCTCGTGGATCCACTGGCAGAAGCGGAAGAGGCTCATGTCGGGACGGCCGGCGGGACCGTAGACGGTGAAGTAGCGGAACACGGTCACGTCGATGCCGTAGAGATGGTGATACGTGAAGCAGAGCGCCTCGGCCCCCTTCTTGGAGGCGGCGTAGGGCGACAGGGGCCGGTTTGTGTCGGCGTCTTCGGAGAACGGCACCGGGTTGTCCGCCCCGTAGAGGCTGGAGGTGGAGGCCAGCACGAACTTGCCTACTCCGTCGCGGCGGCAGAGCTCGAGCAGATTCAGGGTGCCGGTCATATTGGTCTCTACGTAGACCCAGGGGTTCTCCACACTCTGGCGCACGCCCGCGCGGGCGGCCAGGTTGATGACCGCGTCGAAGGGGCCGCACTCGTCCCAGAGGGCCGTGATGGACTCCCGCTCGGCGATGTCGGCCAGGTGGAAGTCGAGCCCGGGCAGGCCTTTCAGTCGCTCCAGGCGGTAGTGCTTGAGCCGCAGGTCGTATGCGGGGCACAGGTTGTCGACGCCGCAGACCTGATGCCCCTGCTCGAGGAGCATCTCGGCCACGCGGCTGCCGATGAAGCCGGCCGTGCCTGTTGCTAGAATCTGCATGTATCGCCCCTTGGTCGATGTCTCCCCGCCGGTTCATCATATCTCATGGTTGTGCTTCGCCCGCCGCCTCCGCAAAATGAGCCACGCCGCGCCCAGCCCTACCACGAGCCCCGCCACGTCGATGAGGGCGTCTCCGGGAGACCCCGTCCGGGAAGCCACGAAAGTCTGATGGAATTCGTCGGTAGCGGCGACCACGACGCCGAGGGGGAGCACCACAAGGGCCAGCCTCCTCAGGGTTTCACCACCGCTTGTGCCCGGTCGGGCGGCACCCCAGCCAGGGTGGAGACCCCACAGCGTCCAGGAGAGCAGCAGCGCCAGCACGGTGTACTCGACGAAGTGCGCCAGTTTGCGCACAACCAGGGAGAGGAGGGAGAACTCCGCGTCAGAAGGGCCTGGCTCCCAGCCGAAGATCCAGTCCAGCAGCCTCTCGAGGACGGAGCCCGTGTGCACCTCCGAGCCGATATCCGTGGACGCCAGGGCGATCACCACCAGCCAGACGATCACCGGCAGGCAAAACCAGGCGGCGCGAGCCAGATGCCGCGCCCGCGGACGCGGCTTGGGGGACGTCTCCTCATCCATCGTCTACGTCGGGTGAGGCGGACCCGAGCTACAGCTCGCCGTCGACCGAGTCAGGGTGCGCTCGGACCCACTCCAGCAGAGCATCGAGCAAAGAGCGGACATCATCCATCTGGCTCGAACCAATGTCGTAGAGCTCCTGCTCCGACATTTCATCGTAGAGTCACGGGTCGCTCCCCACCAGCTCTTTCCATTGTTGCTTGCAGAACGGAGTCAGATCGCCGGCACGCCGCAGATGATAGAGCCGGCTCTCGCTTTCAGCATAGGCGTCTTCCGTGTATAGAGACTCACCTCTTACCACCTCCGCCGCTCGGCTGCCGAAAACGTAGATCGACTCGAGCCGGTAGCGACGGGCAATGGCAGTCAAACGGCTTTGCAGGACCTCTTCCATCGGTCCGTGTCGCACCGGCGCACGGTTCCGAGTCACGCGGTCGTAGCGGAGGCGGAGCTTGTGCGTTCGTGCTTGAAGCGCCTGGTCTCCCGGGCCACCCGGCAGAGATAGTCCACCTTCGCCGAATAGCGACCGTGCTCCAGATACGCGTAGACCGCACACCAACGGCAATCCCCGCGCAGGTCGCAGGAGCCGCAACCGGCGCGGTACTCTTCGCTGGCCCGCACTACATCGGCCAGAGACGGGATGAACTCGTCCCACGCCTCCTGGAAGGTGCCTCGGCGGAGATCGTAGCGTAAGGCCGGGTCTTTGACGAAGCTACAGAAGCTCATGAGGCCGTAGGGGTCTATATGGAAGTCGCGCCGGGCCTCTATGCACACGGCGAAGAGGCGGTCGTCGGCCGGCCCGGCCTCGTTGCCGACACCGGGAGATTCCGCCTGGTCGTCACCCGGCGGGTCAAGGGCCACCACCTCAGCGGGATCCAGTCGCTGCCGGGCGATCTCCTGGTTGCGCGCGTCGGAACGGCACGCGGTGAACAACAGCCAGGCCGCCCCCACCCTGTAGTGGGAACTCAGCGAGCGCGCCAACTCCACCATCTGCCCGTACTGGTGATAATTGTCACGCATGGGGACGATCTGGACGATGAAGCCGGCCCCGGCCTCCTTGAGATAGGCCAGGCCGCGCATGGTGGCCTCGAAGGAGCCGGGAGTGCGGGTCACGTGATCGTGGACGTCGGCGGTGGCTCCGTACAAGGCAACCATCTTCGCGCCGCGGCGGGTCATGAGCCGCGCGATCTGGGGAGTGATGAGCGACCCGTTGGTGTTGAGCGAATACCCGACCGCTTTGCGCGTGATGTACGCGAAGATATCGGCGAAATCGGGCCGCAGCATCGGCTCACCGCCGGAGATAGCCCAGGACCGGCATCCCATGCGGCGGGCTTGGTCGACTACGTCCTTGATTTCATCGAAAGACAGCTCTTCGGCCGCCTCCGACGCGCCGGGCGGCAGGCGCAGCCAGCAGTGGCGACAGTCGTTGTTGCAGCGGTAGGTGAGATCGAGATTGCCTTCGAGAGGGAGTCGCGGCAGATCCACACGCGCCTAGCTCTGCCAGCGGCTGCTGCAGGACTGTCTGCACCTGTTGTGTTCCTGATCTGCGGCCTTGCAGTCGGCGTAGGTCACACCCTGGCTGCCCGACCCAGACGCACCGTCCACTTTGCAGCCCTGCAGCACGTTCTCTTCGGGCCTTCCGCGTGTGAGTACGACCATCTCGGGGGTCTTCCAGTGCGCCTTGGGCGACGGCATCTTCATGTCCCTTCCGCGCGACACCGAGCGGTCGTGCCGACTCGGCGTTTCCACACAACAAACGCGTTCGGGCTCAAAATAGCACAAGATGTCCCCGCGCGCGTCGCTACGACTATTGAGTCCAGGAGTGCAACTTGAGACCATCGAAGCGCGAGTAGTGCTTCACGTCGAAGGTGGCCACGTGATCCAGACCGCGGCTCTTCATCCAGCAGGCGTTGTAGCCATCAACGAAATCCACATTCGAGTCCACGTAGGCGAACAGGGCGTCGACTACGATGTCAGACTCCCACATGACCAAGCCGTCCATGGATGCCACGGCCACGACGTGTTCAACCACTTGCGGCCGCGACAGGCGATAGTAGGATTCGAGCACCCATACCAACTCGGCAAGCACCATGGTGTTCGTCACCAACTGAAGGTCCCCGGCGGCCGCCCGAAGGAACAGCCTTTCGACCGCGGCCGCCTGGTCGGGCACATCGTTGGTGAAGAACCGCAGAAAGACGTTCGTGTCCACGAAAACCGGACCCTGTTCGGGGGAATCACCTGGGGTCACTGCTCGTCCTCAGAGCGCGTTCACCCCGCACTTGGGCTCTGATCGCCTCGAAGTCCTGGGGAGCCTCCACCGGTATGCTGCCGCGAAGCGCCTGCAAAGAGCGGCCGGTCGGTCGGAGCACCAACTGGCCGTCTCGCACCTGCACCATCAGCTGTTGTCCTTCTTCGAGCCGCAACTGACGCCGAAGTGCGCTTGGGATGGTTATCTGACCTCGACGGCCGATCCGAAGTGCGGGCATCGGAGCCTCCCGTGTCTGACTGCCTCCTATCATATTATCCTCCTAATCTCTTTCCATCGGCAATTGTCGCGTCTGTCCGCATCATGGAGAATATCCGAACTGTCGACACATGCCGTACAACAAAGGTTGGACACGGCCGCAACACTTGACTACGATTCAGTCAGATGCTGTTCACGAGTTACACGTTCGCTCTCTTCGTGGTGGCTGCGTTCGGCGTCTACTACCTGGCCGTTCGGCTCTCCCGGGGCAGGCGCCTGCAGAACCTGGCTCTGCTCGCCCTGAGCTACGCCTTCTACGCACTGTGGGACTGGCGTTGGTGTCTCCTGCTGCTGTGCGTCACGGCGAGCGGGTTCGGGGCCGGCCTCCTACTCGATCGCCCGGGCGCCCGCCGCCGCACCATCCTCGTGGTGGTGCTGGTGATCGACCTTGCGATCCTGGCCGCCTTCAAGTACCTGGGGTTCTTCGCCCAGTCGTTCGCGTCGTTCTTCGAGTCCATCGGGCTGCAGGCCGACTGGGTGACGCTGCATCTCGCCTTGCCGGTGGGCCTCAGCTACTACGTCTTCCAGAATCTGTCATACGTTATCGACGTGTACCGGCGGCAGCTGCCCGCGACCACGGGCGTGATCGAGTACGCGACGGCGCTCAGCTTCTTCCCCCAGCTTCTGGCCGGCCCCATCACCCGTCCGCGCGACCTGCTGCCGCAGCTCTTCGAGCGTCGCGGTTTCGACGACCAGCGCGCCCGGGATGGGCTCCGGCAGATACTCTGGGGTCTCACCAAGAAGATGCTCATCGCCGACAACATCGGCGCCCAGGTAGACCAGGTGTGGGCGAACATCGGTGAGGCAGACGGCGTCACGTTGGCCATCACCACCGTACTCTACTCGTTCCAGATCTACTGCGACTTCTCCGGATACGCCGACATGGCCATCGGCACCGCGAAGCTCTTCAACCTGCGTCTGTCGAAGAACTTCGACTATCCCTATTTCTCCACATCCATACGGGATTTCTGGCGGCGCTGGCACATCACGCTGGCCGGCTGGATGAGGGACTACCTCTACATCCCCCTGGGCGGGAGCCGCTGCGGGGTGCTCCGCCACACCTTCAACGTGCTGGTGACCTTCGTGGTGGTGGGACTGTGGCACGGGGCCAACCCCACCTACCTGGTGTGGGGGCTCTTTCACGGCGTGTGTCTGTCGGTGGAGAACATCTTCCGCCGGGCCCGTCGCTCGAAGCAGGTGGGCGAAGCTGAGACGGGGGCCCGCGGCCTGCCGGGGCGCGCCTTGGCCGGGGTGGTGGTCTTCGTGCTCGTGACCTTCGCCTGGATCTTCTTCCGCGCGCCCTCTCTCACGGCGGCGGCGGATTTCCTGGTGCAGGGCGTCACTCATCCGGTCTCGGGCGGGGAATACGTGCAATACCTGCCCATGCTGGTGGTTTCGGGCGCGCTTCTGGTCTATGAACGGTTGACGCGTCGCTGGGAGCACGGCTTCGCTTTCGCGCGGGCGCCCGTATCAGTCCGCTGGGCCGTCTACCTGGTGGCCTGCGTCGTTCTGCTGCTCTTCGGGCAGTTCGGCGGGCAGCAGGGCATCTACGTGCAGTTCTAGACCGCCCTGCGCGCCCTGCGCGGCCTGCGCAGCCCGGGCACCCACGATCTGCGCCAGTTTCTCCGCCACGTCGGCGCTGAACAGCTCCGCTCCCGCCTTGTTCATGTGCTGGGAGTTGTAGAAGTAGGTGGTGTCGAGGCAGATGGGGTCGATCGAGTAGTCGAGGAACTCGACGCCGTACTTCCCGGCCAGCCGCTCGTAGACGGCGAGGATCTCTTCCCTATTGTTCACCAGTTCTTGGCCCTTGTAATACTCGGGCGGATAGACAAGCACCACCAGGATCCCCTCGCGCCCACAGTCGGCCAGGAAGGCGTCCAAGTCGTTCTCCGCCGACTCGAGGTGCACCATATCCACGCCATCCGGGTGATCCCGCGCGTACTGCTCGAACTCGCCGGTCCAGTCCATGTCGATGCCCTCGTAGCCACGGTCTTTGGCGCTGGTGTAGTGCCGCAGACCGAGGGCTTCCATGGCGCCTGCATACGCCAGACCGGACTCCCCTCTGTAGCGGACGAGCGGCAGGTAGTAGTCGTACCACTTGAAGTAGTCATACGGGCGTACGCCCTCCCTGACGGCGTCCTCGCTCAGGTAGGGCAAGAACTGCTCGGCTTCGTAGATGTCGCTCCGGACGTTCAGCGACGACACGTCGAGCGCCTGAACGACGACCTTGGGCTTCTGGTTGTACTCGCGGTACAGCCTGTAGCGGGCCAACTGCATGTCCAAGTCGTAGCCGTCGACGCCGAGGTTGTAGCAGGTCATGCCCAAGCGATCGCCGATGATGCCGGGCGAGAAATGCACCCAGGCTCGCGAGCTGCCCTGGATGATGACGTCCGAGGCCGCGGCCCCACTGCGGATGTCGTTCCAGACCACATACTGCTCCGACCCGGACTTCCGCAGGCCTGCAGTCACCAGGTAGTCGATGCCGGAGCACAACGCCCCCAGCACGACAACGAACAACACGGCGTGCCACAGATAGCGCTTCAGTGGGCCCTCCGGAAACGAGGAGACCTCTCCACGATAGTAGACCTACGGCGGGCCGCTGTATACGGGCGCGGATGCGGCGCCGCCCAATGAGACCGTCTGCTACAGGTGGGCGCCGAAGATGTCGCGCGCGGTCACCACGAGTGTGCCGGGGGGCGCGTCCACAACCCGAGTGCGCGCGCCGACCGCATAGGCAAAGGGGTCCCGGCGCTGGGGCAGTCGCTGAGCCTTGGCCTCCAGTCCCCGGACGATCCTCGTCCCACTCGCAGAACGCGCCCATCTTGCTTCCCCGGCGAGAACTGCCTCCCGCCCGCGACCGCTCAACACCACTGCATCGATCTGGGCCGGATCGCTACCCTCGGTCCACCACGGCCCAACCGCCACCACCTCCGGTCCCAGAAGTCCTGCCGTTGCCATTCTCCTCAGATGCATCCGAAACGCTTCCTCCCAGGTGCCGCCCATCGCGTCGTCCAGGTTCTGTTCCAAGACGCGCGCGATAGGACTACCCAAGCCACGTTCTATCTCTGATCGATACCGCTCCACCCAGCCCAACCAGAACCGAAGGAAGTTGTCCATCACGCGGTAGACGCGTCTACGCGTGCGCGCCGGATCCTCGGTGAC
>JAFGIH010000592.1 GCA_016929985.1 Thermoleophilia bacterium
CTCACCGAGCTGATCGGACCTGTCGGCGGCAAGATGCACACGGGACGTAGCCGCAACGACCAGGTGATCCTGGATCTGCATCTGTATCTGCGGGATGCCATCTGCGGTCATGAGGCCCGTCTCGCCTCGCTCATGACGGCTCTCTACGCGCGGGCGGAGGCGGGCCAAGATGTCGTGATGCCGGGCTACACGCATATGCAACGCGCGCAACCGGTATTGGCGGCGCATCACCTTCTCGCGTACTTCTTCGCGTTGGAGCGTGATTGGCAGCGTCTGGAAGGCTGGGCGGATTACTCGTGGATGCCACTGGGCGCGGGTGCCCTGGCCGGTGTCAACTATCCGCTCGACCGGGAACAGGTGGCGGCCGAGTTGGGCTTCGAGAGAGTGGCGCCGAATGCTATGGATGCCGTCGCAGCTCGGGATGCAGCCTTCGCCTACTTGGCCATCGTCGCCAATTGTGGCATCACCCTGTCGCGGCTGGCGGGCGAATTAGTGTTGTGGAGCACCCAGGAGTTCGGCTTTGCCACCCTGCCCGAGTCGTGGACATCCGGGTCGAGCATCATGCCTCAGAAGCGCAACCCGGATGCCGCGGAACTGATCCGGGCGAAATCCGCCGGCTTTCTTGCCCGCCTGCAGGGGCTGGGCGCGGTTCTGAAGGGACTTCCGCTCGCGTACAACGGCGATCTGCAGGAAGACAAGGTCTACGTCTTTGCGTCGCGAGAGGAGTTCGACCTCTGCTTGGATGCCATGACCGCGATGGTGGAGGGGCTGGTCTTCGATGGAGGGCGCGGCCGGATCGCCGCAGAGGGAGGATATGCCCAGGCGACCGATGTTGCCGACTATCTGGTGGGGAAAGGTCTGCCCTTCCGCGAGGCGCATCGGGTCGCGGGGCGGTTTGTCGCGCTGCTCATCCCGGAGGGCAGGGCACTGTCTTCGGCCTCCTTGGAGGAACTGCAGGGATTGTGCCCTCTCTTCGAGGAGGAGTACTACCGGGTGGTCGACTTGGACCGCGTGGTGAACGCCAAGATCTCCCCGGGGGGCACAGCCCCGGAGCGTGTCAAAGAGCAGTTGGTTCTGGCCGCAGCCGTTCTGGATCGGCTGAGGACTCGCTAGACGGATGACCGGCGCCCGCCATGCACTTCCCACGGGCACCAAAGGGGAATTGCCGGCGGGCAACCTGGTCGCAGCGGAGTCCTTCGCCGCACCCTCCGAGATCGTTGCACCCACACTCATAGGGAAGCTGCTGTGGGTCAGAGGCGTCGGCGGCGGCCGCCTCACCGAGGTGGAGGCCTACCTTCCCCAGAACGACGCCGCCAGCCATGCGGCCCGGGGACCGACGCGGAGGAACGCCGCCATGTTCCTGCCGGGTGGACACGTGTACCTCTACCGTAGCTACGGGGTCCATATCTGTCTGAACGTCGTATGCGACCGCGAGGGCGTGGGCTAGGCGGTGCTGATACGGTCGTTTGAGCCGGTGGGCGACATCTCCACGCTTCGCGACAATCGCCTGCTCGCCCGGGCGCCCGATGGAGCCCGCCCGGATCCGGAACACGAGAACAAGCGGGTGAGCGGACCTCGGCTGTCCTGCGGACCCGGCCGCGTGGGCCAGGCTTTGGGGCTTCACATGGAGTTGAACGGTCTGCTGCTGGGAGACCAGTCTGGGATCTACGTCCTTGATGACGGCGCCAGACCTGGGCTAGGATGCACGACCCGCGTAGGTGTTTCGCGAGGGGCCTCGCTGCCACTCAGGTTCTATTCGACGGGTAGCGAGTACGTGAGTGGACCCAGGCGCATGAGCAGAGGAGAACGAGCATGAAGCTACGTGATATGTACGAGGCTGCGTATCGATCCGGCATCTCGGCCGATCCGCGGGGCCGCGAAGGGGTCGCGCGGGTACTCGAGAGGTCTAAGAAGGCATTCGACGACATGCCCGAGAGCAAGCGCTGGGAGTGCGACAAGGAGACGTTGGTCAATCCCTATGCGGACACGCGCATCTTGGTAGGCGATCCTGAGAAGGAGATCTCGAGGATCCTCGTAGGCATCGATCTGGAGGTGGGCGAGGTGCTGCTCGCGGACGCGCTGCGCGCCAGGGGCACGGCCGTAGATCTGCTGTTCGCCCATCACCCCGAAGGACGGGCGCTGGCCCGGCTGGAAGAGGTCATGGGCCTACAGGCTGATGTATGGCACAGATTCGGTGTCTCACTGGCCTATGGCGACGCGGTGTTGAGCGACCGCAAGTCGGAGATCATGCGGGCACTTCATCCTCTCAACAGCGAGCGGACCATCGACGCTGCGCGCCTTCTCGACTTCCCCTTGATGTGTTGCCACACACCTGCCGACAACAACGTCAACAGATTCGTTCAGTCACGCTGCGACGGCCTCGGCGACGATGCGACGGTGGACGAGCTTCTGGACATGTTGAAAGACATCCCCGAGTACCGCGCGGCGACCCTGCAGGGAACAGGCCCGGTGCTGTTCGAGGGTAATCGAGACCGGCGCACCGGCAGGATCATGGTAGACATGACGGGCGGGACCTCAGGGCCGGTGGAGTCCATAACCAAGCTTGCCCAGGCGGGAGTCGGCACCATCGTCGGGATGCACATGGGCGAGGAGCATCGCAAAGAGGCCAAAGAGGCCCATGTGAACGTAGTCATCGCCGGGCATATGTCTTCGGACTCGATAGGTATGAACCTCGTCATCGACCAGTACGAGCGGCAGGGTATCGAAGTGCTCGCCTGCTCGGGGTTCACCCGGGTCAGCAGGGCCTGAGAGGAACGTCGTTCTACTCGGGTGACGCCGGCTCGGCCGGACCGAGACTGATAGAGAGAGCCACCTCGGTGCCGGCGGGAAGCGGGTCACCGGGCGCGGGTTGCTGGGAGATGACCGTGCCCGGTGATGCCTCGTCCGCGACGTTGTACTCTCCGGCGACCAGACCCACCCGGGCCAGTTCTTCCCGCGCCATGGTGATATCGAGACCGACCAGATCCGGCACGGTGACGATACCCTCGCCGGTGGAGATCACAAGGGTCACGGTCTCTCCCTGTAGAAGGTCAGAGCCGGCGGCCGGATCCTGATGGATGACGGTGCCGGCGGGTTCGAGTGAGGTCGCATCTCTAACCAGGGTGGTCTCGAAATGAGCCTCCTGCAAGGCGGCCGCAGCCTCCTCCGACGACCATCCGACGACGTCGGGCACTCCGAGCTCCTGGGGAACGTGGATGTGGCATGTCTCCGTGGGCGTGTCGTCTGTCCTGAACAGCTTGTGAGAGATCTCGGCGCAGTACTCGGTGGGGAGCAGGTGGGATTCGCTGCAGACCTCTATTGAGATCCAGCCGCTGTCGCGGAGCGCGGGAAAATCGGTCGCCACCGTGTCCGCCAGCGCTCTAGCCATGAAGGTCGCCCAGATCTGGGCGGGAAGAGACCCCCCCGTGACCTTGCTGCCGTGGACGTCGGTCATAGGCTCTTGTCTGGTGGGATAGCCCACCCATACGGCCGTGACGAGGTCGGGGGTGTATCCAACGAACCAGGCGTCGGCGTAGTTCTGGGTCGTGCCCGTCTTGCCGGCGGCCGGGCGGTCGATGCTCGCGGCGGTTCCCGTGCCGGAAGTGATGACGCCTTCTAGGCAGTGGGTAACGAGAGTGGCCAGCCCTTCGTCGAGCACTCGGACGCGTGTAGCGGTGTCGGTGTCGATGACGTTTCCCTCGGCGTCGGTGACTCGCACGATGGTCACGGGAAAGCCCTGGTCGGAAGGGTCGAACCGCGTCTCTGACGAGAGGCGTTCGCCGCCGGTGGCCAAAGTCGCGTAGGCCATGGCCATCTCTAGAGGACTGACACCGGTGGCAAGCCCGCCCAGGGCGATGGCAGGATTGGGATCGTCTCCCAGCGAGCTGACGATCCCCATGTCGTAGGCGGTCTCGGCTACTGCGTCGGTGCCGACATCCATGATGAGTCGCGCGAAGACGCCGTTCGACGATCGGGCTGTGGCCTGCGCGAGGGTGAGATCCCCCTCGTCTTTCGAAGAGACCTCCCATAAGCCGCCGGGGAGCTCTATCGTAGCGGGGCCGGACTCATATGCAGTATCGATACTCAGGCCTTGTTGTAGCGCCGCGGCGAGCACGAAGGGCTTGAAGGCCGAGCCGGGTTGTCTCCTACCCTGTGTGGCGAGGTTGAACTGCATCTCTGAGAAGTCGCGTCCGCCCACCATGGCCACCATGCGGCCGGTGGCGACATCTATCGCGACGAGGGCGGCTGAGGGATCACCAGGCTGATCAAGGACTGCGGCGACGGCATCCTCCGCCGCCTTCTGGATCTCCAGGTCGACCGACACGTAGACGCGTAGGCCCCCGGTGAAGACCGTCGCAGCACCGTAACGGGCGATCAATTGGCTTCTGATCAACTCCACCCAGTAGGGTAGCGTCACGGAGTCCTCGGCCGTTTGCTCGGCGAGTTGGAGAGGGGTGGACAGCGCCGCCTGCAGCTCATCGCCCGTGATGTACCCTTGCTGGTACATCTTATTCAGCACAGTGTCGCGTCGTCCCAAAGCCGCCTCAGGATCTCTGGAGGGCGCGTAAGAAGAAGGGGCCTGTGGGAGTCCGGCCAGCAACGCTGCCTGCTCCAGCGTGAGCTCCATGGCACTCACGCCGAAGTACTCCCGTGCGGCCGCTTCTACGCCGTACGACCCCTCGCCGAAGTAGATGAGATTCAGGTACTCGGCGAGGATCTTGTCCTTCGACCACTGTTTCTCGAGCTGGTA
>JAFGIH010000593.1 GCA_016929985.1 Thermoleophilia bacterium
CTGGATGTGGTGGGAGTGATGCTGGTGCCGTAGGGCTGCACCCCAGCCGCCACGCGCACAGAGAGGATGGATCAACCCCGGCGCTCCCGGTGAGGGAGCGCCGGGAGTCACACCCGGAACACCCGCCGCTTCACGAACCGGTTCACCAGCGCCTTTTCACTGTCGTCGAGAAAGCCGTTCACCCGGGCCATCCCGATGTACACGGCGACACCGGCGATCACCGACGCGACCGCCCACCAGGCCGAGCCACCGACCCTGCCCACGCCGTACGCCACGCCACCCGCCACCACGGTGTTGACGGCGATCTTCGCCAGCGGCGCCCACCGAACACGGACCTCTGCCCAGTGACGGGCCATCAAGTACCACATGACGCACTTGGCCATGTAGGCGCTGCCGGTGGCGAGCGCCACTCCCATGAGACCGATCGCACGCATCAACAGGATCGCGGCCACCACGTTGTACACGGCGAAGATCTGCGCGTACAGGCGGGCCTGGACCTTCTCCACCGCCTGCAGGGCCAAGTCGCTCGGCCGTTCCACCACCACGAAGATCTGGAACCCCGCCAGCACGAGGAAGATCGGAGCCGACAGCGCGAAGTCCGACCCGAAGACCAGCACCAGGAGCCTCTCCGCCTGCACTCCCACCAGCGCGAGCAACGGGAGCACCACCGCCGCTATCAGCACCGCGATGGAGTTGAACATCCGGTTGAGTTCCGTTCGTTTGTCCTCGGCGGCGTAGTACCGCTGGTAGAAGACCGGCCGCATGACGTTGGCGAGGAGTATCTGGGGCGAGAACACCAGCATCATGGTGATGGCCCGCGAGGCCAGGGAGTAGACGCCGAGGTCGTCGGTGGCCGCCATCGCTCCGACGACCAGGTAGTCGAGCCCGTAGCCGAAGATGAAGGCGCCGGGTATGGCCGAGGCGCTGAGCAACGAGAAGCGGGCCACCCGGCGCCTCTCGATGGTGCTGTGCCCTTCGACGAGAGGCTTGAGGGGCCGGTAGACCTTGAAGATGAATATCAGCCACATGGTGATGCAGATGATCACGGCGGCGATGAGTTCCGAGACGAAGACGCTGGTGATCGCTCCCCCGAGGCCGAAGAGGAGCACCACGGTGATGACCAGCCGGATGGCGTGGTGCGCCGCGTCTCCTATGGCAGCGTACGGCTGCATCATGAGGCCCCAATAGGTGGTGCGGAGGTGGTCCACCTGGCCGAAGACCCAGTAGCTCACGCAGAAGAGGATGAAGGCCAACCGGAAGTCCTCCAGCTTGAGCGAGGGAGCGTAGAAGTCGAAGAGGCCTATGAGCAGGGCCACCAGGACGACCCCCGACGCCGCTCTGAAGACCTGGCTGAAGAAGAACGTCTTCAGCAGGCGTCCGTACTGCCGCGCTCTCAAGTACTCGGGCACGAAGCGCTGCAGGGAGTCGGCCAGGCCGCAGCTGGTGAACAGGGTGAAGAGCGCGGTGGCGCCCATCAGCAGGTTGTAGATGCCGAATTCGCCCACCGTCAACGCCCGGGCGAGGACGATGGTGGTGACGAAGCCCAGGAACCTGGTCACCAACTGCGTTGGAGCGGCCACCATCGAGCTGGTGCGCGTGGAGTCGAGCAAGGACTTCTGCTCCCTGCCCGGCCCACCGCCGCTCTCTTCGCTCCTATCGGTCAACGACTGTATCTCTCAGGTTCGCGACCTTCGACGGACCTCTGGCTTCTGCTGACGGTCATGGTCTCCCCTCGGTCGCCTCTGAGGCCCGCTGTGCGGCGGACCGGGACCCATGTTAGTGCAACCGGCGCACAGAGGGCAATGTTGAACTGATGCCGACGATACAATGAGCCGGACTTCGTCAAGCACCTGGACCACCAAGCAGCGGGGTTGAGTTTCTGATGCTCTTCACCAGCTACAGATACGCGCTCTTCGTTCTGCTGGCCTTCTGTGCCTACTACCTCGTGGGGCGGTTCGCACGGGGAGCCCGCCCGCAGAACGTGGTCCTGCTGGCGCTCGGGTACGGCTTCTACGCACTGTGGGATTGGCGCTGGTGCTTCCTGCTCGCCGGGATCACCCTGAGTGGTTTCGGCGGGGTGCTCCTGCTCCAAAGGCTGGAGACTCACCGGCGCCTGGTACTGGCCGGGGTGCTGGTGATCAACCTGATTGCCTTGGGCTTCTTCAAGTACTTCGGCTTCTTCGCGGAGTCCTTCGCCTCGTTGCTTTCCAAGGGGGGGCTGTATGCCGACTGGGTCACGCTCAACGTCGTGCTGCCCGTGGGTCTGAGTTACTACGTCTTCCAGAATCTCTCGTATGTCATCGACGTCTACCGGCGGGACGTGCGACATTCGGCCGGACTGGTCGCGTACGCCACCTCACTCAGCTTCTTTCCCGCTCTCCTCGCCGGCCCCATCACCCGTCCCCGGGACCTGCTGCCGCAACTCGACGTACGCCGCGAGTTCGACGATCAGCGCGCCCGCGATGGGCTCCGCCAGGTCCTGTGGGGACTCTTCAAGAAGATGGTGGTGGCCGACACCATCGGGCGGCAGGTGGACCACGTGTGGGCCAACATCGACGGAGTCGACGGGCTGGCCTTGGCCATCGTGGCGGTGCTGTACTCCGTGCAGATCTACTGCGATTTCTCCGGCTACGCCGACATCGCCATAGGCACGGGCAAGATCTTGAACCTCCGGCTTTCGAAGAACTTCGAGTACCCCTACTTCGCCACCTCCATACAGGCCTTCTGGCGGCGATGGCACATCACTCTGGCGAGTTGGATGAGGGACTACGTATACATCTCCATGGGTGGGAACCGGGTGGGGGCCGTGCGCCACGCCTTCAACGTCCTCGTCACCTTCTTCCTGGTGGGGCTGTGGCACGGCGCCAATTGGACCTTCATGATCTGGGGGCTGCTCCACGGTTTCTACCTCGTCGTGGAGAACATGTTCAGACGGCGGTCGCAGGCTCGTGAGGACGCGAGCACGGCGCCGGCTGGGAGGGGGCCCTCCATCATCTCGGGTGTGGCGGTGTTCGTCCTGGTGACGATCGCCTGGGTGTTCTTCCGGGCGCCCGACCTGGGGACCGCTGTCCACCTCTTGGGCCACGGTTTCGCCGACCCTCTGGGAGCCGGCGACCATCTGCGCTATCTGGCCCCGCTGCTGCTCTCCGTCGCGGTGCTGGTCTACGAATGGTTCACGCGCCGTTGGGAGCACGGTCTGGAGTTGACGCGATTGCGACAGCCGCTGCGCTGGGTGGCGTATCTGGTGGTCTGCCTGGCGGTGCTGTTGTTCGGTGAACTCGGCGGCCAGGAGGGGATCTATGTCCAGTTCTAGGCGGGGGCCCATCGCGTTCCTGGTGCGGGCCGCGATCTTTCTCGTGCTATTCGCGGGGGTGGCGGAAGTCTGGCTGCGGACGGTCGTGCCGGCAGCCGAACACCCGGCCTACTATCAGGAAT
The DNA here is from genome assembly GCA_016929985.1 of Thermoleophilia bacterium. Next base: position 3,436 of record JAFGIH010000593.1, read on the forward strand.
CAGAGTGGAACGTACTCCAGTACGACACTCGGAGCCCGAGCACCGGCCTCAATACGGTCGGCCGTCTGGCCCTCGGGCGCGGACAGTGGCGAGTGAACGATGACGGCTGGATCAGTCCGATCGAGTACCTCTCGCCCGCGGAGCGCGACGGCCAACTAGTGGCGCTGATTGGGGATTCGTTCATCGCCGGGTACCAGACCGATGTCGACGAGCATGTGGATCCCTTCCTCTCCCAGACGCTTGGGGCCGGCGTCGATGTCTACGCGTTCGGCCAAGGGGGCTGGTATCTGGAGCAGTACCGCGCCGTCAGCCGGTATGTCACGGCCACCTATGCGCCTGATCTGCTGATAGTCTTCATCGGCAAGAAGGATGTCATGAACAGTATTCGAGACAACGGTGTGGTCTCGCCATACATGTGGCAGATAAGCGTCTCCGGCCATGGATTCAACGAGGTCCCACCCACCCGCACCTACAGTTTCCCACGAGTGGCGCAGTGGGCCAGGCTATCCGCTATCGTGCGCTACCTTCGCTACAACGCCAAAGTCGCACTGCCTGGAATGCAGAACGTGGCTATCGCGGGAGAAGTGGATCCCGAGGATGCGGCCGGCGGGGGCGCGGCCGGGGATGACGCAGTCCCCTCGACTGAGGCGGCCGACTGGCGAGGCCTACTCCCCGCGGCGCAATACGTGGTCGACGGCTTGTGTGCTGAGAACCCCGGCACACCGGTCCTGTTCGCTGTACGCGGCTCTCCCGACGAGTGGTATCTCTCGCTCGACGAGTTGGCCGACACGCCGGCGGTCGCCGACGCGCTCGCGGTGCAGGCAGCCTGCGCAGAGCATCCGGACTGTCACTATCTCGACCTACGTGTCGCATTCTGTCAGGACTGGACCGTCAACCATCACAGATTTGTGACGACGGACGGCGTCCACTGGAACGCGTATGCGAACCAGTTGGTCGCTCAGACCTTGGCCGAGTTCCTCCAGGAGGAGAACCTCCTGAGCAACTGAGCGGGTTTGCTAGACTGACACGGTCGATCGGAGTGTGTCAGGAGGGAGCTGTGGTGCCGGAGCGTAGGGTCGTGGCAACGCTGGCCGTGGCAACGCTGGCGGTAGCAACGCTCCTGGCCGTTGGATGTGGATCCGGGGCTACAGAGGAGAGCGCGACAGAGAGCGTTGTCAGCAGTCTCACTTCCACCACCGCGAACACGTTCCCGCCGGACCCGCCGACTACCGTGCCGGCCGTCAGTACCAGCAGTACCGTGAAAGAAGGGGTCACGGCCAAGACCGTCCTCGTGTTCGGGGACTCGGTGAGTCAAGGTTCGTTCGCGACGACCGAGGCGGATTCCTATGTCGGGAAGCTCGCTGTCTGGCTCAAGAGCACCTACGACATCTCTGTGTTCCGGCTGGCTTGGTACGGCAGCAAAGCCGAGGGGGTCGCCGAACGAGAAGCAGAGATCCTGGACCTGCACCCGGATATCTTCATTCTCCAGGTAGGCACGGGCGAGGAAGCGACCACCGACCAGTTCGCCGACAGTGTCATCAAAGCCCTTGAAATCGCCGTAGCAGCCAATCCTGAGGTGAAGATCGTGGTCTGTTCCTCGTGGAGAGCGAGCAGCGAAAAGCGCGATATCATCGACTGGACGCTCAGCACGTTGGCCGAACAGAACGGCGCGCCGTTCGTGTTCCTGGGCTCGCTCAGGGACGACTCGCGCAATATCGGGCCGGCCGGGCGCTCGACTTTCAGAGGCATCTCCGACGCCGCTCACCCCAACGACAGGGGCCATCAGGCGATATTCGATGCGCTCGCGCCTGTGGTGGAGGGATTGCTGTAGTCGAAGTCGCCGAGTCGGACCCGGCGCCTGCGCGTCGGCAGTCGGGGGATCTGTCTCTGTACTGGTTACTCCACCAGGCTCCCGCGGATCTGGCCACCGGGGTTCTCGACAGTCTCGACGACGACGTAGATTTCGCCGCTCCGGATCAATGTCGCTAGATCGCTGATGGATCCGGCCTCCAGCGGGCCGGTCAGATCACCGGGTCCGACGACACCACTCGCCAGTGTGCCGGAGAACGTACCCATCACAACCGGCCCCGAGTAGACCGTTGCGACGATTGGCCCGATCTCTCCGGCCGCACCCTGGTGCATATCCGCCGACCGGGGTGCGGTGATGCCGGTTACCTCCAGAACGAAATCCATGGACTCGCCATCCGCGGCGAGCGTCAGCGTCAGGCGACCACTCGCGGCTGTGTCGACCGGAGGCACCTGAGCAGTCCCGGTCAGTTCGGCGACGAAGGAGAGTGAAGTGGCAGTGTCGCCCGAGGTCGGTGTTGTCGATGCCCTCGTCTCCTCGACCGGTACGATGATCTCCTCGATCGAGTGGCGGCCGCTGAGATCATCCGCGAACTCACGTGGCCGGTCGAGAAGCAAGAATGAACTCACGTCGGCGAGCGGTTCCGCGACAGCGAGAGCGACCGTGCGCCCGGGCTCGGTCCGGACGCTCTTTGCCGCCGAGAGGATCGGCTGCGCATTGAACAAGCAGAAGACGATCGCAGCGATGATAAGCATGGCGAAGACCACGACAGGGCTTCGAAGGCGGCGGCTGTGATCCGGGACAGCACTCTGCGTCTTGAATATCCTCATCTCAGAATCCGATGTAGATGAAGTTGGCCAATCCCTCCGCTCCCAACAAGCCGACAATCGCGAACAGCACCAGCCCGAGGGCGAGCGCCTGAAAAATCGGTTGACGGCGCGACAGCCCCTCCACCAATCGCTCCACCTTCGGAGCTGGGAAGTACTGCAGCCCGATCCCCGCCGCGATTGCGACCAGGACCAGCCAATCGACCGAACCCACATAGTCCCAGCTGGTGAAAGTCCGAGCGATGATGCTGCCCGCTCGTTCCATGGACTCAGCCCGGAAGAAGATCCACGCGAAGACGACGAACTCGAAGGTGAGCAGCCGTCGCCAGAACAGTGCGAAGCCGCGAGGTGTGGGGGCTTCGATGCCTCTACGCCTGCGCAGCGCCGCGAGCCGGTGCTCGAGCGCTAGAGCCAGGCCGTACAGCAGGCCCCAGAACAGAAAGGTCCAGCCGGCCCCGTGCCAGAGCCCGGCCAGGACCATGGCGATGAGTAGGTTCGCGTACGTGCGCCTGACACCCCGGCGGTTGCCACCGAGCGGGATGTACAGGTAGTCGCGTATCCACCGGGAAAGGGTGATGTGCCAACGGCGCCAGAAGTCGCGGACCGAAGTCGCCGTGTACGGGCGATCGAAGTTGTCGGGTAGCTCGAAACCGAGTAGCAGTGCCACACCAATCGCCATGTCGGTGTAACCGCTGAAATCGCAGTAGATCTGGACGGCATACGCATGGATGGCGATGACCACCTGCAGGGACGAGTATTGGCCGGGGACGGCGAAGACGGGATCCACGATCGCACGGGCCACGAAGTCCGCGATCACGACCTTCTTGACCAAGCCCACGCCTATGAGATAGAAGGCTCTGGCAGAGTCCACCCGGAGTTCGGTACGTCGCCGAAACTGCGGTAGCAGTTCACGCGACCGCACAATCGGACCGGCCGCCATGTACGGAAAGAACGACATGTAGACAGCGAAATCAAGGAACGGCGGACGGTCGACCTCACCTCTGTAGGTATCGACCAGATGACTTATGGCGCGGAAGGTCGTGAACGAGATACCGATCGGGATGGCAAGCTGCAACAACCCCACGGGGTTGCCGAAAAGCCTCGCCAGGTTGAACGCGAGGAAGCCGTAGTACTTGTAGACCATCAGTGGTGTTAAGACGAGAACGATCGCGGCAGCCAGTAGCCACTTGCGCCTGCGGGCCCCGGCGCTCTCGGCGCCCGCACGTGATAGCGCCCAACCGAAGGCGTAGGTGACTGCCGTAGTCCCGGCGAGGAGGATGGCGAATCTCCAGCCCCATCCCACATAGAAGACATACCCGGCGACCAGCATGAACAGCTTCCACACGAACTGGTGGCGCATGAGAAGCCAGTTCAGGATGAATACGGCGAGAAAGAAGGCGACAAAGGCGCCGGTTGGAAACAGCATCTACCGTCCCCTACACCAAGTGGTCCGTGAGTCGCAAAGAATCAGGAGCCCGGTTCGGGCTCCACTCGGAATGGTGGCGTATTCAGGCTCCGAACGACAGGCCCCGTGGTAATCACAGGATGCCTTCTATCGCCGCCCGCACAATATCGGCCACGATCGCCTGTCCGATGTCATTCAGATGCCAGGCGTCGTCGAGGTAGTACGTCGTGTCATACTGATCTCCGGGGTCACCGATGTGTTCGTCCACGCATACGTCCGCCAAGGTGTCCGCGTAGTCTTCCCAGTCGCTCCGGATGAGCGCGTTGGCGGCGGACCTGACCGGCTCGTATGGTGGTACGTTGCCGAACGGCAGGACGGTCAACAACACCACCTGGTAGCCGGCCGCCTTGCGCGCCAAGCAGTATGCCTTCAGCTCGTCGTGTACCTGGGTCGCGCTGTAGCCGTGGTCAATGGAGACGCAGCCCTCCCACACCACGCAGATGTTGTGGTGATAGGCGGCACTGAAGAGTGTGTCGATCTCGGTCACCGCGTCGGCTGCCATCTGGGCGATGGTCTGTCCGCCTTTGGCCACGTTTGCCTTGATCCAGGCGCCGGCCGTCGGGTTGCTGATATCGGCCACCATGCGTGTGGCCCAGTCATTGCCCGGCGTGGAACCCGACCCGGCCGCCAGGGAGGAACCGTCAATCACGATCAGGCCATCTCGGGTATCTTCCGGCGGCAGCTCGGTGAGAGTCCCGACGATGTCGAAAGCATCTACGTTGATCTTGAGTCCCGTGCTGTACTCGCCAGGCTGCCGCGGGCAGAAGAGCGTGATGGTATGTAGGCCCTCGGAGAGAGAGCCCGAGCTCCAGACCACCTGCTGGGACTGTGCAGTCTCGCTGGAGAGATCTACCGTCATCGGTCCCGCGCCGTCCAGGGAGACGGTGGCCAGGCCATACTCCGGCGCCGTCCTCGCGATCCAGTCGATACTCGTCCCGGTGAAGGCGGCGCGGACCTGCGCTCCGACGGCGCTCGTGGAGGTGATAGTCCCGGCGGAAGCCGAGGGATACGCTGCCGTGTTCCAGTCGCCCGCGTAGACGATCAGCGGGTCATCCTCCTCGTAGCGCACCGGCGACCCGAAGCGGAACAGCGCCTTGTCCACCGGCAGACTGGTGCCCTCCGGGCCGCTCACTGTGATGTAGAACGGTCCGGCCTCATGTGCGGGAGAGTTGGCGGTGATCTGGGTGTCAGAATCCAGCACGAACGTAGCGGCATCCGTGCCACCGAACTGCACCGCCGTCGCGTCCAGGAAGTTGGCCCCGGTGATGGTGACCGCGGTGCCACCGGTGGCAGGTCCCCATGTGGGGCTGAGCGCCGCTATCTCGGGGATCCGCAGGAAAGTGAAGTCGTTGGCCGGGCCGGCGGCGCCGTCGGCCACGGAGGTACCCCCAGGGGTAGTGACCGTCACATCCACCGTCGCCGAGCCGTGTTCAGGGGTAGCGGCGGTGATCTGGTTCGCCGAATCGATGCGGAATGAGGCGGCCGGGACACTGCCGAACAACACCGCCGTCGCCCCGCTCAGTCCGCTGCCGCTGATAGTGACCTCCGTGCCCCCGGACGTGCTCCCGCTGCTGGGAGCAAGGCCGGTGATCACCGGGAAGGGGATGTAGCGATAGCGGTCGGCCAGGTTGGCATTGCTGGCGCCCGCGGGGGTGGTGACGGTGACGTCCACCGTGCCCGCGCCTGGCGGAGCGGTAGCGGTGATCTGGTTGGCCGAGTCGACGGTGAAGGTGGTGGCCGGAACGCCGCCGAAGCCCACCGCCGTCGCGCCGGAGAAGCCGCTGCCGCTGATGGTGACCACGGTGCCACCCGCCGCCGGGCCACAAGCAGGGCTGACGCCGGTGATCACCGGAGGATCGGGCAACAACGCCTTCACCTGCCCGATCACCGGCTCGATGCAGGCGATGAAGGTGAAGTGCTCCACCGCGGGCCCGTTGGCGGTGATGAGGGCAGCGATGGGAGCGGGCAGCGGTCCGCCCGTGGGACTCAAGAGAAGCATGCCCTCATCTTGGGCCACATAGGGTCCCCCCGCCAGGGCATCAGGGAACTTGTCCCCGGTGGTCAAGGCGGTGTGGGTGAAGGTGAGACCGGCATAGGTCTGGGCCCAGGCGGCGGCGTTGGCGCATGTGTAGTAGCGGTCGGTGCCGGAGAAGTTGGTAAGACCGGTGACCCCGCCGGGGAGCTCGGCATAGGTGCCGGCCTTGAGGGCAGTGGTCAGTCCCAGATCGGAGAAGGTACCGGCGGCACTTGAGTGCAGTGCTACCGGGGGAGGTCCTCCGGCCACGTCAGTAAGGATGATGGGCCACCCTCTAGCGCAGGCCAGGGCCGATACCCCGATGGCGTCGGGGAAGTTGTTGCCGATGGTAAGGATGCCGGTGGCGGTAGAGATATCCCCACCC
>JAFGIH010000594.1 GCA_016929985.1 Thermoleophilia bacterium
GGAGCGAACCCCATCAGCAACATCTGGGCGGCGAAGGCTGCCGAGATCGGCGCGAAGTACATGGTACGGGCCATGGACGATCCTAACGACGACGAGGCCCGCACCCAGATGATCCTGGCCTCCACCATCGCGGGCGTAGGATTCGGTTCGGCCGGAGTGACGCTGCCCCACGGGATGTCATACCCGATCTCGGGTTTGGTCCGCGAATACCGGCCGGAGGGCTATCCGCAAGACCACGCTCTTATCCCGCACGGCATGGCCGTTATCCTGGGGGCGCCGGCGGCCTTCCGCTTCATGGCTCCCGGCAACCCGGATATGTTCCTCAAGGCGGCGGAGCTGATCGGCGCCGACACTCGCGGTGTGGGTCCCGATGAGGCGGGCGAGATCCTCGCGCAGGCGGTCATCGAGGTCATGAAGAAGGCCCACATGCCGAACGGTCTGCGGGCCGTGGGCTACACGCCCGACGACATCGATGCGCTCGTCGAGGGCGTCCTGCCGCAGCACCGGGTGACCAAACTATCGCCGCGGCCGGCCAAGGCTGAGGACTTCCGGCAGCTGTTCCTTGACTCCATGAGCATCTGGGAGTGACCTAGAGCCCATAAGGGTCCTCCTCGAGCACTGCGGGCGTACCGCAAAGCTCGCGGCCCACCCTCGCGGGCTCTCGGTGGCCTCCAGATGAGGTCTCCAGTGACACCAACCCCACTGTGAGGGGTGTCGTCGCCGCCGCCGGTCTGGTATGGTTCCGAGTCGTCGTGAGGCCTTGCCCGAGAGGGCGAAGGCGCAAAAAGGCAGCGCGGCTCTCCTCTATGTTGCCGCCGGGGAGACGCGGCGTCGCCCTTATTGGGTGGGGTGAACAACATGAGTGAATCCGAATCGGTCGAGCAGCAGGCTGCGCTGACGCGTGTTCTGGCGGACAATCCCTACCCGGGGCGCGGGATAGTCTGTGCGCGGACGCTCGACGGCAGCGTAGTGGGCTGCTATTTCGTCACGGGGCGTAGTACTGCCTCCCGGGAGCGCGAGATCCGGCACACCCCGACCGGCGAGCTGACCGTCGCCGCCAAGCAGGACGTGGGGTTCGATCCGTTGCGCCACTACGTCGCGGTGACCGCGTCGCCTGAGTGGCTGGTGCTTGGAAACGGAGCCCAGGTCTCCACAGTGGCCGAGCGGCTTGCCCAAGGGCGGCCCCCGGCGGTGGCGCTCGACGAGCTCGAACACGAACCCGACGGCCCCATTTTCACCGACCGGATCACGGCGGTCATGCAGCGTCCGTCCGGAGGCATGGTCGTCCTTGGGGCCGCCCGCCGAAGCACCGTCGGACGTCCCAGCAGCGGCATCCTCACCATGACCGTGCGGGATATGCAGCCGGGTAACGCGCTGTTGCTCACCACGTATCACTCTGACGGTCAGGTCATCAATGGCGGCCGGCCTTTCATCGAGGCGCGTTCTGAGGCCCGTGACGGCGCCGCGCTGCTCGACGAGGTGTGGGCTGCTTTGAACCCGGCCTACCGCGTGGCCGCGCTGGTGCTGCCGGTCGGCGCGATGCCGGTGGACGCCCTCATCCGCAACTCCTGACCAGCCGAAAGGGCGACGCTTCGGGCGAGGTCCGGAAGGCACTAGATGTGAGTGTCATCGGCGACCTCGCGCGAGATGTCGCGGCCGGGCATCTTGCCCCTCACCAGTGAGGCCAGCACCGAAAGGGCACACACGCCTGTGAAGATCGCGAAGGTGAGCTGTATGGCGTCCAGCAGGTTGGGGTAGTCGGACGGCTGAATGTCGTGGCGCCCCACGATGAGGGCCATGATCAGCGTGGCGAGCGCCGTGCTGATGGCCATCCCCACCATGCGAACTGTGCTGATGCTGGCCGAGGCGAAGCCGATATGCCGTCGCTCCACGCTCCCCATGATCGCGTTCTGGTTGGGACCCGAGAAGAACGCGTACCCCACTCCCAGGACACACAGAGCGATGACTACATACCAGTAGGGTGTGTCGGCCTGGAGGAAGCTGAACATGAAGAGGCTGACGACGCACAGGAACATGCCGCCCGAACTGACCCAGCGCGGCTCGATACGGTCGGAGAGGCGTCCGCCGAAGGGCGCCAGAACACACTGAAGTGCCACTCCGGCGACCAGCACCGCTCCGGCAGTCTGGGCGTTCAGGCCCTTGATGAACTGCAGATACAGGCTTATCAGATAGGTGTACGCCCATACCGAAGCGTAGCTGATGAGCGCCGTGAGGTTGGAGAGGGTGAACACGCGGTTGTGGAGGAAGATACGCACCTCTATCAGCGGGGTGCGGGCTCTCATTTCCCACCAGAGCAGCACGCCCATCCCCAGCACGCCTATCGCCACCAGCGCGATGCCCCGCACCAGCGGTACCCACGGCAGACCCAGAAGGAGAGCCGAGAGTGCGCCCGCATAGAGGACCGATCCCGTCCAGTCGAAGCCGGAGGCCGTCTCCTCTCTCCATTCAGCCCGGCGGAGGAGCCAGAGGTCGAGACCGAGGTTGAAGAAGGCGAAGCACGCTGTGATCAGGAACAGGTTGCGCCACCCGATATTGTGGACGATGACGCCGCCCAGTATCGGGCCCATGGTCATGCCCAGATAGGCGGCTGCGACGCTGATGCCCATGGCCCAACCCCGCCTCTCCGGGGGATAGGCCAGCGTCACCATGGCCATGGACGTGCTGAACATCAGCGACGACCCCAGTCCCTGCGTCACGCGGAAGATAGCCAGCGGAGCATAAGAGTCCGCGAACACCAGGGCCAGGGAGCTGACGGCGAAGAGCGCCATGCCCAGCAGGAAGACCAAGCGCCGGCCGAACCGGTCTCCCACCCGTGCGAAGGGCAGTAGGAATGCGGCGGAGGCCAACGTGTAAGCGAGCGGCAGCCAGCCGAGCGCGACGGCGCCCAGGTGGAACTCGGTCTGGATGGATGGTAGCGCGATGTTGATGGCCGTGGTCATGAAAGCCGTCATCCACGCGGCCATGAAGTTCACCAGGAGGACGTGGCCGCTGCGCACGTGCGCAGCGGCGCCCGGGTCAAACGGCCGGGGCGCCAAGGCTCACCTCGTAGTAGTCCCGGGTGGCGCGGGCAAGCGCGCACCCCAGGATGGCAACAGCCACCAGGGCATAGACGATCTGCAGGGCGATGCCGAAACCGGGGAGGTAGCCGAGCAACAGTATCTCCACAATGACCCACACGAGGAGGTCACCACCGGCGACAAGGGCCACCCACCAGCCCCACGTGCGTCCGCCGATGAGGCCGAAGAAGGCGATGAGCGGCTCCAACCCCACGACAACCAGCAAGATGAGGCCGGGGATGAGGTAGTCGTCGAAGGGAGTGCCCTCCAACAGGCTGACGGGCATGCCGATGTTCTCGACCGGGTCTTGGATGAGTCCGACGCCTCCGCCGATGGCGCTGAGCGCCTGAAAGATGATCAGGCCTATGAGTAGTTTGGCGGTCCACGGCTTGTCGGCGTTGCTCATGGTGCAAGTCTAGCAGGCTGCCTAAAGGGGACATTTCGCTGCGACAGCTCAGGGTCTTGTCTGGCCCCGACTCTCGGTGTAGCATCATGCGCGAACAGTGTTCGATATCCCGTTCATTGTTTCCTTGAACGAGTTGCGTTCGGCAACCGGGGGGTGTTCGGTGGAGACACGCAGCGGCTTGTCGCGACGCGACCGCCGGCGAATGGATACGCGAGAGGAGATCCTGGTGGCCGCCCGGGAGCTGATGCTCGAGGTGGGACCCGAGGCGGTCAGTCTCCGCCAGGTGGCGCGCCGGGCCGATTTCAGCCCGGCGGCTCTGTACACCTACTTCTCGAGCCGGGACGAGCTTGTGGCGGCGTTGTTCGCCGAGTCGTTCGAGCGTCTGGACGCCTATCTCCGGCGGGTGTCGACCGATCTACCGCTACCGAAGCGAGTGGTCGAACTGGGGATGGCGTACATGGATTTCGGACGCGACAATCCCATGGACCTCCGCTGCATACTGCTGGCTACCTCGCAAGAGGGTCTTCCGTCGTCGAGCGGCACGGATGTCGGTCTAGGCGCGATGCGCATGATCACTGAACCGTTCCGCGAGGGGATGGAGCAGGGGGTCTTCGGAACCGAACCGGCCCTCTCGCCGGCCGAGCTGGCCTACGCGTGTTGGGCCCTCGTCCACGGGATGGTTTCCATCAGTGGTATCGATTTGAGTGAGGTGGCCGACCAGGTATCGGCCGACCCACGCCTTATACTAGAAGTCTTCGTCAACTTGCTCATCCCCTCGAAGTCAAGGTAAAGGCCATGTTCGAAGCCCTTGGTAGGTTCTCATACCGGTTCAGATGGGTCGTGATAGGCGTCTGGATCGTCTTCTTCGCCGTCAGCCTGGTCGCAACGCCGTTCCTTGAAGACGTGCTCACCGGAGGGTTCGCCGACCCCAAATCGCCGTCACAGAAGGCGAGCGCTCTCATCGAGGAGAAGTTCGCGCAAGGTCCCACCAGTCTCATCATCCTCTTCACCAGCGACACGCTTGAGGCGACCAGTGAAGA
>JAFGIH010000595.1 GCA_016929985.1 Thermoleophilia bacterium
CGAGCGATGTCGGCGATGGAGCGGAGCATCAGACAGGTTGACACGGTGAGCTCCACCGGCAACGCTGCCGCGCCCATGGCTCCCCCCACCGCGCCGGTGCTCACCGCGACAGCCTTGTGCAGCCGTTCTCTCGACCTCCTCGGCTCGGGATGCCCCATTGTCTTGAGTGAGACTTCCAGACCCCGGAGGAGCGCCGTCTCGGTGGCCGTCTCGATGGCCCGGTGCCATCTCTGGGGGAGCCTCCTCAGCCCGCCCTCTACCGGTCTGCCCACAAGATCGGAGATCCTCGCGGTGAGGCTGGGGTGCTCGAGTCTCCTCTTCGCATCCCACAGTGCGGCCAGGTCTTCCGCGCTGACCTCCAGATCGTCCTCGAGAGGGACGACGTCTATGATCTCGTCTCTTTCCATGTCACCGTAGCCTGTCACTGCCGCAGCCTTTCACTCTCGCGGCGCCTCACCCTCTCCCGGTGCCACAGCCACCACATCCCGACGAGCAGGAGGCCCAATACGAAGACCACGAGGATGGGCAGCAGGATGGCTGCCGCTGAGAGGGCGATCGCGCCAGTATCCTCGGCCGTGCTCGCGGCCGGCGCTCCTATCCCCCCGGTAGAGGCGTTCACGACGAGCCGCCCGGTGGCTTTTGCGGCGTGAACCCCGCCGGCGAACAGCACGCCCATCAACACCAGCACCCAGGGGCTGACCTCGGACGTCGCGCCCGAACCCGCCACAGCCACTATGCCCCCGACCGCCGGGCGTATCAGCGACTGGACGATGTCGTTCACGTGGTCGACCGACGGGACTTTGTCGGCCACCACCTCGACAACGAGGAGCACGGCGACTATGGCTATCATCCACCAGGAACCGAGGACGTCGAAGGGTTCGCGGAGGTCCAGCCAGTCAAAGCGTTCCGCAAGCGCCACCGCGAGCAGGGGGATGTACGCGTTGAGACCCGCTGGGATAGACAAGCCCAGTGCGGTCAGAATATCCACGACACCCCCCTATCCATGCCGACTTTTGGAGCATACCACCGGTGCAGTGCAAGTACCGACGAGAGGCGGGGCAGGAGTGCGGAGCGGGGGCGGCGCGATCAAGCCCAGCAGCAGTGTGAACGTATAGAAGAGCGCAGGGAAGTACCAGGTCAGATCCACGAGGTTGTGCAGCACGAAGGCCGGCGCGCCCAGCAGCAGCAGGCCTTCGACGCCAGTCGAGTGGTCGGCGAACGTCTTCATGGGGCGGCCCACGGCGATGACCAGAAACGCCAGCAGAAAGAGTGTCCCGATAACGCCCACCTCGACGAGGTGCTGGACGATCACGTTGTGCGCGTAAGCCGTGCGGCCTCCCAGCTTGAAGGGCGAGTAGGCCTCGTAGAAGGTCCCGAGACCATAACCCGCCACCGGGTGCTCGCGGAAGGCTTCCAGCGCCGCGGCCCAGGTCTTGAGACGGAAGGAGTTCGAAGTCATGGGGACGAGTTCCTCGGTGCCGGCCTCGGCGCCGGATGGTGGTAGCCCGCTCACCGCGAGTTGGGGCGCCACCTCCCTCCAGATGAGTACTCCACCCGCCACGAGTGCGCATAGGAGCAGCACCGTCAGCCCTATGCCCAGGCGACGGTGACGCGCGTCATCGCCGACTCTGAAGGTCCGCACTATCACGAACAGCAAGACGAGCGCGGCCGCGATTGCGCCCGCGGCTCTCGACCGCGTCAGAACGAGTGCCGCGACCTGCAGCGCCGCCGCCATGCCGATGAGCGCTCGCAAGACCGTCGGCGTCAGTGGCGTTCGCCGGCGGGCCGGCGTAGGTTGCGGCAGGCGGGCGGACGGCGTAGGCAGCGCCCGGATCTCGAGCCAGAGGGCCCCGGTGCACGCGAGCGTGAGGAGGAGCAGACCCGCCAGCGCGTTGGCGTAACCGAACGTGCCGGTGGCGGCGAGCGCGCCGTCTTGCTCCACCGCAAACCGCCAGTAGCGTAGGGCGAACCCCACGATGCCCAGGAGCGACTCGATCACGCCCACGGTCGTCAAGAACAGGAGCGCCGAGGCGCGCAGTCGGTGGTCCCCGCCGATCTTTTGCCCCACCTGGAGAAAGACAAGACCGCCGAACAGGATGCCTCCCGAAACCAGGCTTTCGACTCGGTCGAGGCTCCAGGCGGCTGATAAGGTCCCAAATACCGCCAAAGCCAAGAGCGACCATGCCACAAGGCCGGGCCGCGGACCGGTTGCTGTTGGTGCGCGGTTCTCCGCTGCCGGAGCGCGGCACCCGCTTTCCGGCGCGCGGCGCTGGGCGGCGCTGTCACGGCGTCTCGTCAGCAGCAAGGAGAGGGCCCAGATGAGGCCCAGAGCCGGCACCGCGATAGCTGTCGCCGGACGTGAGGGGTTCAGAAACGCTCCGTAGTCGTAGCAGGCCCAGAGCAGAACGACTGCACAACACCAGGCCGGGGCCCACCGTACCCACGGCCGGATCCGTGGCGTCCGGCCGCTCAGTACTCCGCCGGGGGAAACGTCCCCTGTGGCACTGCGGCGCATAGCTGGCCCCTTGTGCGGTCTCTTGTACCTTGCGATAGTACACGTTGGCCAAGCGGCCGCCGTCTTCCCCTGTGAGCACGGTAGGCTGTAATATGGCGCGGTTGCGTTACCAGCAGACGACGCGATGTTGTGCAACGACAGATGCGAGGCGGTTTTGGCATGAGCGCTGAGGACAGTACCGAGCGGCTCCGCCGTCTGAAGACGGAGGC
>JAFGIH010000596.1 GCA_016929985.1 Thermoleophilia bacterium
CTGGGCAAGATCAGCGAGGTCTTCGTGGGGCGGGGTGTCTCGCGCGCCGTGAAGGTGAGCTCCAACGCCGACAACCTGACCCTGTTGGAAGACCTGCTGCTCGGCCGATCAGCGCGTGCATCATTCGACGAGGGCCTGTTGATGACGAACCTGGTGGATTTCGACATGCTGTGGGGGCACCGGAACGACGTCGACGGCTTCGCACTGGGGCTGGAAGCCGTCGACGCGGCGCTTCCACGCATCTTCGCCGGGCTCCGCCCGGAGGACCGTCTTGTCATCACCGCCGACCACGGCGTCGATCCCACCACGGTCAGCACCGACCACAGCCGTGAGCACGTGCCCTTGCTGCTCTATCCCCGGCCGGAGGGCGCCCCGGACGCCGTGTACGAGGGCTTCTTTGCCGATAGCGGAGCTACAGTGTACGAGACTCTTTGCGGTCGCCGAGCCGGCCTGGCCGGGTCTTCCGTCCTGCGGTTGAGTCCGGAGCGGGGTTGGCGTCGCTACACACCCGTGCAGAGCACCCCTGCAAACCCAGACGACGCCGTCCCGGTGCGGCTGGGGCCGGACGAGGTGGCCGAGGCCGTGGAATGGCTGCGCGCGAACGTGGGGGAGCCTCCTCAGGCCGCTGTGGTACTGGGCTCGGGTCTGGCGCCGAAGCCGGCGGGAGCTCCGATGGCCGAGGTGCCCTATCACGACATTCCCCATTGGCGAAGCGGAGAGGTGGAGGGCCACCCCCACGTTCTCTCGGTGGTTGACTGGATGGGGTGGAGGGTGGCTCTGCTGAAGGGCCGGGCCCATGAATACGAGGGGTTCGACGAGAGCGAGGTGCAGTTCCCGGTGCGCTGCCTGGCGAGTTGGGGCGTACGCCATCTGGTGCTCACCTCGGCGAGCGGTGCCGTCAAGGAGGGGCTGCGCGCGGGGGAGGTGGTCGCGGCGGATCAGGTGGTCGAGCTGCAGGCGCCCGCCGACGCCTCTGCGAGGGGCGTCCGTCCGGTGAGGACGAGTGTGGCGACATACGAGTGCGGTCTGCGCCGAGTGGTTCACGCGTCGCTACCCGGGCCGCAGTACGAGACTCCCGCGGAGCTAGCCCTTCTTCAGCGCATGGGAGTCGGGACGGTGAGTATGTCCCCTGGGGCCGAGCTGCGCGCGGCCCGCGAGCAGGGCATGGATGTGGCAGTGCTGACGGTGGTGGCGAACGCGGGCGATACCACTCATGAAGAGGTGCTGCAGGGTGTCGCGCGAGCGGGTGAGGCGCTGTCCAGGGCGATAGGGCAGCAGCTAAAGTCGTGGGGAGCGCCCGCACCGCTATACTAGGGGGCATGACAGCTCCTCCGTCATTGCTCGAGGTGCCGACGGTCATCACGACCCACCAGAACGCCGACTTCGACGCCCTGGGGGCCACTGTAGGAGCCGCTCTCCTCTATCCCGAGGGTCGCATCGTCTTCGCGGGCTCGCTGAACCCCAACGTGCGCGAGTTCGTGTCCCTCCACGGGGAGACCCTGCCCATCCTCAGCCTGCGCCTGATCGACCAGAGCAAGATACGGCGGCTGGTGATCGTCGACACTGCCGATCCACAGCGCATCGGCGATCTGGGCCAGTTGTGCTCGCGACCCGACGTGGAGACGGTCGTGTTCGACCATCACGGAGGGGAGAACCCCGAGCGGCCTCCGTACGTGAAGGGGGAGAACTGGGTGCTCTCCGACGACGGGGCCCAGTCGACCTCCATGCTCCACATACTGAAAGAGCGCGACGCGGAGATCTCTCGCCTGCATGCCACCGTCTTCGCGCTGGGCATCCATGAAGACACGGGTTCGCTCACCTATCCACGCACGACCATCCGCGACGCCGAGATGCTGGCGCTCTCCATGCGGCTCGGCGCGTCCCAGGCCCTCATCGAGCGCTATCTGCACAGCGCCCTCACCAAGGACCAGCGAGACGTGCTCATGCGCATGATCGATGCAGTGCGGATAGAACGGGTGCGGGGACTCGATATTCACGTGGTCGCCTTGGAGGTCTCCACATACGTGGAAGGGCTGAGCGTGATCGCTCACAAGCTCATGGAACTAGTGAACGCCGAGGTGCTTCTCCAAACGGTCGGTATGGAGAACCGGGTCTTCGTGACGGCCCGCTCGCGGGCAGGTGCGGTGGATGTGGGGACGCTGCTGCACGTCGTCGAGGGGGGCGGACACGCCCAAGCAGCCTCCGCGGTCATGCGGGACAGCACTCCCGAAGAGGTCATTCGGATGCTGCTGCAGGAGCTACAGCAGAGCAGCCTGGGTGTGCCGTCGGCGGGAGACATCATGAGCCGCCCGGTCAGGCTCATCGACGCTGACACCTCGGTGACTGACGCCCTGGTCACCGCACAGCGCTACGGGCATTCCGGCATCTGTGTGCGCGAGAATGGACGCGTGGTGGGCATCGTAGCCCGGCGCGATCTGGACAAGGCCATCCGGCATGGGCTCGGGCACGCCCCTGTCAAGGGAGTGATGACCCGCAACATCACCTTCGCGCGTCCGTCCACGGGTGTGGACGAGCTGCGCCGCATCATGGTTGAAGGCAACATCGGGAGGGTGCCGGTAGTGATCGATTCCGCCTACGAGGAGGCCGTGGCCACCGGCAGCGCGGTTGTGGGCGACGTGATCGGCATCGCCACGCGCACCGACGTCCTGGCGGCGTACCAAGGCCGCTGGGAGCAAGAGCGGGCAGTCGCCCCCCCGCCTCAGGTCTACACCATGGCGGCGC
>JAFGIH010000597.1 GCA_016929985.1 Thermoleophilia bacterium
CACCGGCCTTGGCCGCCTCGATGGAGGCGTTCACCGAGAGTAGGTTCGACTGTTCGGCGATGTCGTTCACGGTGGTGATGATGTCATCGATCGCCTGGGTCTGCTCGCTCAGGCGCCTGATGGTCTCGGCCACGACGCCCATCTGGTTCTGCATCCGCTCGATGCCGGAGATGGTCTCTTCCACTGTGGCCTGTCCGACCTCGGCCACCCGCGTCACGTTGTCGGAGTTCTCGGCCACCTGGGCGGCTTTCTCCTGCGCGAGGAGGGCAGTCTGCTTGACCTCTTCCACCGTGGCTGTGGTCTCGTTGGTGGAGGCGGCCGTTTGAGCGGCTCCCGCGGAGACCTGAGTCGAGATGGCCAGGAGCTCGGTGGCCGACTTGTTGATGCCGGCCACAGCGGTGCGCAGTTGCTTCTTGATGGCTTGGGAGATGCGCACCGCGAACGCGATCCCGCCGGCCACCACGAAGGCGGCCAGGATCAGCATGATCAACCAGGTGCGTCCCACACTCCCGGCAAGGCGGTCGACTTCCGCGGTCTCATAGGCCGATACCAGCTCCTTGAACGGGCCGGTGGCCTCATCCAACTGCCGTCCCAGCGGTATCACTTCCTGCCTGACCTTGGTCAGGGCCTCCGCGGACTTGGTCTGTCCTATGGCGACGGCTTCGGATGCCGCGGTGTAGTACTGCTCGAGCAGGCCGCGCAGGCTTGCGACAGAGGCCTGGGCCTCGGGGGTGACTTCCTTCAGGCTGCTGACCGAATCCAGCGCCCTCCGTGCCGCGGTCGCCTCTGACTCCAGTGCCGTCGAGGCCTCGTCGCGGACGGTCTGTTCGTAGCTCACCACTGATATCAGCACGGCGTTCTGCATGCCCGCCGAACTCTCCGCGATGGTGCTCGCGGCCTCCACCTGAGTCCGCGTGGAGTCACTGTAGTCTTTGATGTCCGACTGCAGGGGCCAGAGCTGGGCTACCCCGACGACGACCATCGCCAGGACGAGCACCAACACACCTGCATAACCGAGCGATATCCGGCGTACGACTGTCATAGCGTGCCATTACCTCCAGAAGCACGAACAGGGGATCTCATGTGCTGTATATCGGCCGCCGGAACCCTCCGCTTGAAACCGCGGGATGCGCCCGCCTACACTAGCGGCATGAGCACAAGGCTGGAAGACGGCAGGCCTGCACAGGAGCTGCGCCGCGAGCGCGAGCAGCGGCTCATGGACTCTATCCATCTCGAGCCTGTGGACAGGGTGTCCGTGGGCTGCGAGCTGGGCTTCTTCATCGCCAAGTACGCGGGGATCCCCTGCTCGGCGTCCTACTATGACTGCGACGCATGGATGGCTGCCTGCCGCAAGACGCTGGAGGACTTCCAACCCGACCTGGTGTTCCTGCGCGAGTTCGCCCCGGGCAAGGCACTGGAGCTCCTGCAGCCCAAGAACCTGCTGTGGCCGGGCCACGGCACCGACCCCGAATGCGGCGAGATGCAGGTCATCGAGATCGACAGCTTGGGGGAGGACGAATACGACTACTTCATGAAGAACCCCGCGGACTTCATGCTCCGGCACCATCTGCCGCGCAACTACGATGGCCTCAAGGTGCTCTCGATGCTCCCGGAGTTGGACGACATCGCGTGGTTCGAGCCGTGGGCCGCCGAGAGGCTGGCCATGTTCGTGGCCGATCCGGAGGTGGAGACCGCGTTGCAGAGCCTGTTGGAGGCCGGCCGCGAGCTGAGGAGATGGCAGCCCAAGGTGGAGGCGTTCGACCAGCTCCTCGCCGACTGCGGCATCCCCGGGGGATACCAGGGGGCCGTGCTGCCGCCCTACGACGTCGTCTCGCACAGCGTAAGGGGCATGAAAGGCACCATGCTCGACATATTCCGCCAGCCTGACAAGCTGCTCGGGCTGTGTGAGTACGTGCTCGAGAAGTATCTTGCGAAGCCCAACCCGCCGGCCAACGAGTACGGCAACACCAAGATGTTCATGACCAACACCCGCGGGTCGGACAACTTCATGTCGAACGAGCAGTTCGAGAGGTTCTACTGGCCGCACTGCAAGAAGTTGCTCCTGACGCTCATCGAGCGCGGCGTGACGCCCTGCATGTTCTTTGAGGGCAACTTCGATACCAAGTTGGAATATCTGCTGCAGCTGCCCAAGGGCTCCATGCTCGTGCGCCTCGACCGCACCGACATCTTCAAGGCCAAGGAGATCCTGGGCGGCCACCTCTGCCTGGAGGGCAATGTACCCGTATCGCTCTTGCAGATGGGCTCGGTGCAAGAGGTGAAGGACTACTGCAAAAAGCTCATCGACGTGGTGGGCAAGGACGGCGGTTTCGTCCTCAGCCCGAGGAGCTCCACGCACCTGGCAAAGCCTGAGAACCTCAAGGCCATGATCGACTTTACCAAGGAGTACGGCAGGTACTAGGGGCCGCGGCGGACGGGCGGCGAGAGTTGAGCGCTGAACAGTGTTCCCTGGGACGCAACGCCATCGCCCCCGCGCGGACCGGCCGCGCTATGATGTACCCGACCCCCCGTGTCGCGTGGTGTCGAATCGCGGCTCGGGCCACACTCATGAAAAAAGGGATCAACTGATGGATAAGCAGTTCAGCGGCAAGGTGGCGCTGGTGACCGGGGCGGCGTCCGGCATCGGCAGGGCGGGCGCCCAGCTCTTCGCAGCCAGAGGAGCGAAGGTCGTCGTGACGACCGGCTCCAACGTGGCCGGTGGCGAGGAGACCGTCAAGCTCATCACCGACGCGGGTGGCGAGGCCTTCTTCGTCAAATGCGACGTCTCCAAGGAAGCCGACGTGAAGGCGGCGGTGGAGGAAGCGGTCGCCCGCTACGGCCGGCTCGACTTCGCCTTCAACAACGCGGGCATCGGTCCGGACGGCAAGCGCGTGCCGACGGCCTACATCGTCGACTGCCCGGAAGAGATCTGGGATCGCACCCTCGACATCAACCTCAAGGGCGTGTTCCTCTGCCTCAAGTACGAGATGAGGCAGATGATGCAGCAGGGCGGCGGCGCCATCGTCAACACCTCTTCGGTGGGAGCAGAGAGGCCGGTGCCGGGCTTCTGCGCCTATAGCTCCAGCAAGTCGGGTCTGACCGCTCTCACCAAGACCGCGGCCGTGGAGGGCGCCGAGCACGAGATCCGCGTGAACACCATCATGCCGGGACCCACGCAGAACACCCTGCTGTTCGACTACCTCACGACCGCCGATCCCGACGCCAAGAACAACATGGAGGGCGCCGTGCCGCTCGGCCGTCTGGGCTACGCCACCGACATGGCCGAAGCGGTCATGTGGCTCTGTTCCGACGCGGCCAACTTCATCACGGGCCAGTGCATCGCCGTCGACGGCGGTCTCACCGCTCGCTAGACCGACCAGAAAGGACAGGTGACCTTCATGGCCGACGACAGCTCCAGGAGCAAGGACGTCGTCATGCGTTTCTACAACGATGTGTTCATCAACCACGACATGAGCCGGCTGGATGAGTACATGCGCGACGACTACATCCAGCACAACGATGACTGTCCACAGGGTAAGGCCGGCTTCGTGGAGTTCTTCGACGTCATCTTCAAGGCCATCCCCGATTTCAGCTACACACTCAAGCGGGTGATCGCCGAGGGCGACATCGTCATGGCCCACAGCACCACCACCGGCACGCATACGGGCGGCGAGTGGCTGGGCAAGAAGGCCGGCGGGAACAAGCTCAGCTTCGACGTGGTGGACACCTTCCGAGTGCAGGACGGCAAGATCGCCGAGCACTGGGACGTGGCCGATACGTTCGGGCTCTTCAGCCAACTGGGGGTCATCGAGGAGCGCTTGAAAGAAGTGGCCGGCTCCTGAGGGAACCGGGCCGATCGCGCTCCGCGCCAAGGAGGGACTAATCAGTGACCACTTCGGAGTTCGAACGCTACATCGTACGCAAGCCGCTGCAGTCCGCCGACGGCTCGACGGTCAAGGGGCGGCAGACGCCCATGGTCTACCTGAGCAGCCGGCAGGTGCCCGAGACCTGCGCCTACATCGAGCTCAGCTGGATCCACGGGATGCCCGAGCCGAACCCCTACCTGCAGCAGCGGACCCTCGACTACGACCAGATCTTGCTGCATATCGGCATGGACTACGCCAGGCCGCAGGTGCTGGGCGGCACCGTGGAGCTGGTCTTGGGCGGGCAGCCGGTCGTGTTCAACACCACGACGGCGGTCTTCATCCCCCAGGGGACGCCCTATGGTCCGCTGACGTACAAAGACTTCGCGGAGCCCCATCTGCAGATGTCCATAGTGCTCGGCAGCGGCGACCCGTATGCCGGGGCCGGATGGGCCGCAGCCGGCGCGGCGGCCGCCGCGCCTGCGCAGGCCGGGGGCGGCCGGGTCGCCTGCGGCGGTCAGGTGGAAGGCGCCTCTCCCAATAGGCCCTCGACGGTCGACTACGAGTCGTACGTGGTCCGCAGCCCCATACGGGAGGCGGGCCCTGACTACGTGGAAGGCCGCCAGAACCCCACCATGACCTACATGAGCGGCACCCAGGTGATCGGAGTCAAGACCTACCTCGAGATCGGCTGGATCTGGGACGCCCCCAACCGGCCCATCCCCAGGATGCGGCACGACAACTACGAGGAGATCGTCTGCCACGCCGGCAGCGATCCCGCGAACCCGGAAGACCTGGGCGCCACCATGCGCTTCGACGTGGGCAACGAACTCACCGAGTACGACACCACCCACTGCGTTTTCCTTCCCCGCAAACTCGACCACGGCCCCCTCATCTGGAGCGAGGTGCGCAGGCCCATGATCGAGGTCGCCATGATGCTCGGCGCGGGCACCTGGGCCGACGGCTGGGAAGGCAGTTTCTTCGAAGAGTAGCGCCGGCGCGGAACGAGACAAGAAAGGGACATCACCCATGAGTGAATCCAAATACAGCAAGTACATCATCACCGAGCGGAAGCTGGACTCACGGGACATGGCTTTGCCCCCGGGAGTCGACCCGGCTTCTGTGACCGACACCCCCTCTCATTTCAAGGTGATGGGCCTTGATGACGTGGTGTTGAAGGGTTCCCCCTACTGCGAGGCGGTCTGGATGTGGCCGGCGGGGAGCGAGGTGTACCCCGAGACCGCCGAGCCCGAATCGCACGCGCATGAGTTCGACGAGACCCTGGGCTTCTTCGGCACCGATTGGGAGCATCCGTACGACTTGGGGGGAGAGGTGGAGTTCTGGATCGAGGACGAGAAGTTCCTGCTCACCAAGAGCTGCCTCATCTTCATCCCCAAGGGCACACATCACTGCCCGCTGGTCATCCACAAGGTCGAGAGGCCCATCTTCCACTTCTCCACCGGTCCGGGTGGGGCGTACGAGCAGGAGGTGGGGGAGAAGTGAGCGACGCTCTGGCCGGGGCGGGCCAGACCGGGGGCGCCGGCCCTATGTCGCGACCCATCGGCGATCTGCGCGACCCCATGGACGTCTCCGGGCAGTACGTGGTCGTAACGGGCGGCGGCAGCGGTATCGGGGAGGGTGTAGCGCAGGCCTTCGCACAGCGGGGCGCCACCGTGGCGGTCTTGGATATGGACGTGGAGGGCGGCAGGGCGGCCGTGGAGAGGCTGCGGCAGTCCGGCGGCGACCATGTCTATGTAGAGTGCAACATCGCCGACCGCGCGTCGGTGCGCGCGGCTGTGGATTCGGTGAGCGCCGCCTTCGGCCGTATCGACGTGCTGGTGAACAACGCCGGCATCAGCGCGGTGAAGCCCTTCATCGACATGGACGACGACCTGCCCGAGTGGCACAAGGTCATCGACGTCGATCTGCACGGCACAGCCAACATGACGCACGCCGTGGCGAACGCGATGCGCGCCGCCGGGCAGGGCGGGCTCATCGTCAACATCTCGTCGGTGGGCGGCGCGCGCTGCGCGGCCTCCAGAGAGCTGCCCATGACCGGCTACGTGGCCTCGAAGTCCGCCATGATCCACCTGACCACCTCGTGGGCCATCGAGTTCGCTGAGTACAACATCAGGGTCAACTGCATCCTGCCGGGCCCGACCCATTCGAAGCTCGACGCGCAGCTCACCCCCGAGTACGAGGCGAAGATCGCCGACGGCATGCTCGACCGCCGCTACGGCGAGCCCCTGGAGATCGGGGCTCTCTGCGTGTTCATGGCCTCGCGGGAAGGAGCCCACCTCGACGGGGTGGCTATACCGCACGACGGGGGTTTTCTCTGCATCAACTGAGCGCCGGCGCGGCGCGGCGCGGCGCCGGCCGGGTGCAGCTATTCAAGGGAGGATAACGTGAGCGACGCCGCTAGTGCAGACGTCATCGTTGTCGGTGCCGGCGTCGCCGGGCTTTCGGCCGCGCTGACGGCGGCGGAGGAGGGCGCGAGCGTCGTCGTGTGCGAGAAGCAGCGGGCTCTGGGCGGCACCTCCAACTTCTTCCAGGGCACCTTCGCCGTGGAGAGCGCTCTGCAGCGGGCCAGGTTCGTGAGCTACAGCCGTGACGAGGCCTTCAAGGGCATCATGGAGTACAGCCACTGGCGCGCCGACCCGCGGCTGGTGCGGACCATCGTCGACGAATCGGCGGCGACCATCGCCTGGCTGCAGCAGCAGGGCGTGGAGTTCGTGGAGGTCATGAACAACATGCCCGATGCTCCCCCGACATATCACGTCCCCAAAGGCACGGGCGAGGCAGTGGTGCGCGCCCTCGCCGCCCAGGCGAAGGCTCGCGGCGTCGTAATCAGGCCGGCGACCCCGGCCAAGAGGCTCCTGCAAAGGGGCGGCTGCATCGCGGGCCTCGTCGTCGAGGACGACGGCGAAGAGGTCGAGGCGCCTGCCGGAGCCGTGGTCATCGCCAGCGGGGGCTATGCGGAGAACAAGGAGTGGGTCAAGAAGTACGGCGGCTTGGACGTGGGCGTGAACGTCATCCCCGTGGGCAACGTGGGCAAGATGGGTGACGGCATCCGCATGGCCTGGGAGGCCGGAGCCGGCAGCATCGGTATAGAGGTCCTGGAGTTGTTCCGCGTGGGGCCGTTGGGGCCGGGCCACGTGGAGAAGTCGCCGCTGGAGTACGCGGCGGTGCAGCCCGACCTCTGGGTCGACATGGACGGCCGGCGCTTCTGCGACGAGACCGTGGGTTTCTACGAGACCTCCATCGGCAACGCCAGCGCGCGCACCCGGCAGCCCTGGAACTTCAGCCTGCTCGACAGCGGCGTCGTGGCGCGGCTCATGGAGCACGGCATCGACAAGGCGCACGGGACGGGTCTCCTGCCCGGCGCGCGGCTGGCCGACTTGGAGCGCGACATCACCGCCGCCGTCGCGGCCGGCGACCCCGAGGTCTTCGGTGCTGCCTCGGTGGCCGAGCTGGCGGTGAAGATGGGGGTGGACCGCGCCGCGCTGCAGCAGACCGTCGACGAGTACAACCGCTTCTGCGACCAGCGGCACGACGGCCTCTTCGCCAAAGATCCCAGGTACCTGCGGGCATTGCGGGGCCCCACGTACTACGCTATCCGGGCGCGCACCATCTGCCTGGGCACCATGGGAGGTATCAGCATCAACGAGCGCTGCGAGGCGCTCGACACGAGGGGGAAAGTCATCCCCGGGCTCTACGCCGCGGGCTACGATGCGGGCGGCATGTATGGGGACAGCTACCCCATC
>JAFGIH010000598.1 GCA_016929985.1 Thermoleophilia bacterium
CCGAGGACCTGGCCTCCCCGTGGGGCCTGATAATGCGGAAGCAGCGGGTGGCCGGACCACCCTGGTATGTCACCTGGAACCGGCGGGCGGCACGAGCCTCAGTCGACGCCATGGCAGCCCTGGAGCCGTTGGCGCTGGCTCCGGGACATGGCGTGCCCATGGCCGGTCCTGATGTCCCGGAAAAGGTCCGTGCATGTGCTGACGGCCGGCAATGAACGCCGCGGAGGTGTCTCAAGACTGAGAAGGAACGATCTATCGTCCCCAGTACCGAGCAGCACAGGGTGGTGCGCACCATCTGCCAGGAGCGTCACAAGGCCCGCCCCATGCTGGTGCACGTGGAAGGTGGCCGGGCGGTGCGGTTGGAGGGCGTCCCCGGTCCTGGGGGAGTCGCCACGCCGCTCTGCGCCCGGGCCGCGGCGGGCCTCGAGCGTCTCTATTCGCCGCACCGGCTTCTCTACCCACAGAGG
The DNA here is from genome assembly GCA_016929985.1 of Thermoleophilia bacterium. Next base: position 468 of record JAFGIH010000598.1, read on the forward strand.
CGGGTGGGCGAGCGGGGCGAGGGCAGGTGGCAGCGCATCTCCTGGGATGAGGCCCTCGACACGGTGGCGGTCAAGTTCGCCGAAGCCAAGCAGGCTTACGGCGCCGAGTCCGTGTGTCTTGCCAAGGGCCTCTACGGGGCCCACGCCGACTATGTGTCCCGGCTGGGCAATATCTTCGGCACGCCCAACGTCACCAGCATCGACAACACCTGCTACATCCCCAGCGCGTCGGGCCGGTTGATCACCTACGGCTTCGATGGCTCACCCGACCTGCCCGGCGGCCCCGCGTGCCTGCTCTGCTGGGGCAACAGCGCCGATCCGCCGCTGCGGGAAGGCGCCAAGCTCATCGTGGTCAACACCCTCCAGACCGCCGCGGCCAAGCGGGCCGATATCTGGTTGCGCCCCCGGCCGGGCACCGATCTCGCTCTGGCGCTGGGCATGCTGAACGTCATCATCGGCGAAGGGCTCTACGACAAGGATTTCGTAACCGAGTGGACCGTCGGCTTCGACAAGCTCGAGCAGCACGTCCGAGAGTATCCACCCGACAAGGTCTCCGAGATCACCTGGGTCCCCGCCGGGAAGATCGTGGAGGCGGCGCGGCTGTTCGCCGGCCACCGCCCGGCCTGCCTCTGGAGCGGCAATGCCAGCGACGACACCCTCAACAGCACGCAGTGTGCCAGGGCGTTCGCCATCATCCAGTCGGTCTGCGGGGCGCTCGACGTGCCCGGTGGCACCATCCACCTCGAAGGCGCGATCCTCGGGGAGGGCACCGGCCGCACCATCTGCCGCCAGGAGTTGCCGCCCGAGCAGGAGGCCAAGAAGCTCGGCGCCGACGCCGGCTACTTCCCGTCTCACGAGCTGTGGGACTCCATCGTGTGGAAGCCCGTGGAGATACGTCCGAGGCACGTGCTCGACGCCATCCTCGAGGGCAAACCGTACCCCGCCGTGCAGGTGTTGGGGGTTTTCGGCAGCAACCCCGTTCTCACGTGGAGTGACTCGAGAAGGGTGTACGAAGCGTTCAAGAAGGTCGCGTTCTCCGTGGTGGCCGATCTCGTCATGACCCCGACGGCGGCCCTGGCCGATATCGTGCTACCGGTGGCGTCGTATCTGGAGAGCGATGGAGTAGTGGTCTCCAGGACGGCCTCCGGGGCGGTGTGCCTGGAACCGCGGCTGAAGGTGGCGCAGATAGGGGAGTGCCGTTCGGACATCGACATACTGAGCGGCATCGCGCACCGTCTGGGCCTGGGCCGCTTCTACGGCGACGATCTGCACGCGGCGCTCGACATGTACCTCGAGCCCATGGGCATCAGCTTCGCGGAGTTGGTGCGGCACCCCGGCGTGGTCTCGTCGACCACGAAGTACCGTAAGCACCTGGGGCGGGGCTTCAACACCCCATCGGGCAAGGTAGAGCTGTACTCGAGCCTCTGCGAGCAGTGGGGCTACGAACCGCTGCCCGTCTACCACGAGCCGGAGGAGACGCCGGTCAGCGCCCCCGAGATGCTCCACGAGTATCCCCTGGTGCTGACCAACGCCCACGAGGCCGAGTACGTGCACTCTCAGGATCGCTACCTGAAATGCCTGAGGAACCTGGTACCCGAGCCCCTCGTGACCCTCCATCCTGAGACCGCCGCCGGGCTGGGCATCGCCGAGGGCGATGAGGTCTACGTAGAGAACCGGCGCGGGCGGATGCGTATGAAGGCGACCCTCGACCCCGGCATCGACCTTCGGGTGGTGAGTGCGCCGCACGGCTGGTGGTTCCCGGAACGGGGCGAGGCGGAGATGTTCGGTTGGGATGAGGCCAACTTCAACGTCCTCACCGACGACGGCCCGCCCTACAGTCCCGAGATGGGGTCGCCGAAGATGCGGGGGTTCTTGGTGAGGGTGCAAAAAGTGGAGTGACACGCGCCACCTGGGCCCGCCTGCCGGGTCGGGGCCGGGCGCGCCGCGCCGTCGGCGGCGGTGGGCCGCCCCCCGGGCTCCCTATGCGCCGTAGGCCTCCTCTTCGTACCCGCAGACTGGGCAGCGGGTGACGGTGCGGGCGCCGTACGGTATCACCGGGATGAAGAACAGCGTGACCCACGACCGGACGCGCAAGTTGCGCCACTCCCGCGTGTTGCCGCAGTTGGGGCAGCGCCTCATGCCTGCGGTGCCCAGATCGTCGACGGTCTGTTTGCCGAATCCGATGATGAAGAAGAACATGGCTTCACCTCCCCGTCGCGGGTCACACTACACCATCCGAGCGCCGTCCGTTCCCTCCCGGCGTCCGCCGTTTTGATACGCTGGTAAGCGTCGGGGAGCTTCTTCCCGCCCATCACCACCATCAACGCCGTCGAGGCCTGCCCATGAGACAGACGTGAGTAGCGAACAGAGGGACCCCGCCGCGAACGAAGGCGGCTCCCAGACCCAGAAGGCCGGCTGGCTGGTGCTTGCCACCATCATGCTCGCCACAGCGCTCGCCAATGTCGCGAGCGTGTGTCTATTCCCCCAGCTGGTCGTTCTCTCAGCGGAGTTCGGCCGGCCGGTCAACGAGATCGTGTGGGCCCTGGTGGCCTTCGCTATCATCGCCACCGGCGTGGGCGGAGTCGCAGCCGCTTTGGGGGCGGTGGTCGGCAACCGGCGCATGCTCGTTGTGGCGCTCTCTTTCCTCCTGGTAGGCAGTCTCGTCGCCGCTCTTTCCACGAACCTCGCTTTCCTCATCGTGGCGCGCATCATCCAGGGGGTCGGTATGGCCATCCAGGCGCTTGCCATAGGCATCGTGGCCGCCTATTGGCGAGGGGAGGGCATGCGTCGGGCGATGAGCATGGTGGTCGTCGGCATAGGCCTGGGGGCCGTGGCCGGTTTCCTGTTGAGCGGATTCATCTGGAGAGGTGGCGGTGACTGGCGCACGGTCTTCTGGGTGGTTACCGGAGCCAGCGCCGTCGACTTGGTGCTGACCTTCAGATTCCTCAAGGAGACCCCGCGCAAGAAGGGCGTGCGTATAGACTACGTGGGATGTGTCGGCCTCATCGTGTGGTCGGCGCCTCTACTGTTGGCTCTCAGCCAGGCGAACGCCTGGGGATGGGGGAGCACGCGGACGCTCGTCCTGCTGGTCGTGGGCGCAGCGCTCCTGGCCGGTTGGGTATGGTGGGAACTGCGCAATGAGGAGCCCCTCATCGAGCTCCGCCTCCTCGCCCGCATGGGCGTATGGCAGGGTGCCGTGGTCTGGGTGGGGGTGACCCTGGCCATGGGCATCCCGGCAACGGCGATCCCCTATCTGTTCCAGACTCCGACCGAGTCGGGTTTCGGCTTCGGCAGGAGCCTTTTCGTCGTCTCGCTCGTGCTTGCCATACCGGCGGTGATGATGGTCTTGCTCTCTCCCACCACAACCAGTCTCATGCGCAAGGTGGGTGCCAAAGGCGCCATGCTCTTGGGCGCCCTCTTCGGCTTGGGCGGTTTCGGCATGGCCTTTGCGCATGGGTCGCCGTGGCTCGTATCGGGTTGGCTGGTCACCACCGGCATCATGGCGGCATGGGCCACGTCCGCGAGTTATGCGGTAGGCGCTGAGGCAGTGTCGCCCGAGAAGGGGATCATCGTGGGCACCATCTACAATACGGCCGGGGGGCTCGGCACAGCCATCGCGTCGGCCTCGGCCGGCTACGTTCTCTCGCTGCGTAAGGTCGCCGTGGAAGTGGGCACCGCGGACGGCCCGGTGACTCAGTACTTCCCCGCCGAGGAGACCTTCACCTGGTCGCTCATGATAGTGGGCGTGGCCGCCCTGATCGGGGTGCTGGCCGCGGTCAGCATCCGCTCCAGGCGCCTGCGGGCGGAGTCGCGCACGGGGGGCTCGAGGCCCGGCTGATGTCCAGGAGAGTGAGCGTTCCTTCCTGGGTGGGGTTCGCACTGGCCTCCTTCCTCTGCTACGGAGTCACCAACTCACTGCTCGGGGCCATCTACGAATGGAGCGAGCGCAACCCCGACACCCCGGTGACGGCGCCCTTCGTCCTCTGGCTGACCATGGGAGTGGTGGGAGCCGGCGCGGCCGCGGTGTTCAAGCTGCGGGGCCGGGGTTACAAGGGCCTACCTTCACGCCGTTTCGTATGGATAGCGGCCGCGGCAGGGATAACCCTGTCGGCGGCCATGCTCACGCTCAAGCTCGGCCTGGCGAGCGACCCCGACGCCAAGGGGCCCATCGTGGCCGTCAGTTCCACCAACGCCATGATCGTGGCGTTGGCCGCTTTCTTCGTCCTGCGGGAGAAGCTGAGCAGGTGGCAGCTCGCGGGGATGGTGGTCATCATCGGGGGGATCATCGTGATGGCCCTGGGGAGCGGCGCCGGGTCCAGTGCGCGCGGCCTGCTGTTCGGGCTCGCGACCATGGTGCTCTTCGGAATCACGAACTTTCTGCTCAAGTACGCCGGCCACCACGGCAGCGACTCGGTGACCACCACGGCGATCCTGTGGCTGTCGGCTGGAGTCTGCGGTGTGCTCGCTGTCGGCTACTGCCTGATCCGCTACGGGCACCTGCCTGGTATGCAGGACGCTTCGCTCATTCTGTGGGCGATCCTTGCCGGCGTCACCTTGGCGCTGGGGATGCTGTTTCTCAAGCTGGCCGTCACTAAGGGACCCGGCGGACCGGCGACGGCCATCACCGGTTCGAACTCCATTCTCGTTGCGATGTTCGAATTCCTGGTCTTCGCGCACATCCCGCCGGCGCAGAAGCTCGCCGGCATGGGCATCGCGATCGCGGGCATCATTGTCCTCAGCCTGGGGGGCGGCCGCGGGGCGGTGGTCCGGGCGGCAGGGCGCACCGAGCCGCCAGCGGCGGGCCGAGACTAGCCTTCCAACAACTCCCGCCCGTGGCGCCGCAGCGCCTCCATCAACTGGTCGAGGTGGCCGGGCGTCGTCAAGGGATTGATGATGGTGACGCGGAGCGCGCCCACACCTTGATGCTTCGAGGGCACGATGTAGAAGTCGCCCGACTCGATGAGGCGGCGGCGCAGCTCCAACTGGAAGTCGCCGATGCGCTCGTCGGGGGCGCTGCGCAGTGCGGCCGGGACGTGCCGGAACACCACGATGTTGCACTCTGGCTCGTGCAGGGCGACAAAGTCAGCAGCCTCAGAGAGCTTCTCGTAGAAGGTGCGGCCCAGTGCGAAGGTGACGTCGACCATGTCGGCGAACA
>JAFGIH010000599.1 GCA_016929985.1 Thermoleophilia bacterium
CGCCGGGCCGACGGCCTGAGGCAGCGGCGGATGGTCGACGGGCTGCTCGAGCGCCTCGCGCACCACGCCGATGACGTCGGCCGGCTCGGGCCGGTCTTCAAAGGCCGCGAACGACAGCAATGTCCATGGCGGCGGCAGTTCGAAGTGGACACGCTGTCCCTGACAACGCAGATAGAGCTCGCTCATGCTCCCGACTCCTCTGTCGATCCGGGTGACACCCACTATGACACGCCCGGCCGTGCCGCGGGGAACGCGTGCCGCGCGGGCCGCAGCCGCGACGGGCGGCTGCGGCCCGCGCGGCGGCGGATACAATGGGGTCGTCCGGCTGGTTGGCCGACCGCGGGGGTGCCGTGCGCTCGTCTCGTCACATGCCGCTCTTCATCCTGGGGTTCATAGTCCTCGTCTGGGGATACCTGTTTGTTCCCTGCAAGCTGGGTGTCGCCGCCAGCAGCGCCTTCGTATGGGCCGGTCTCCGGACGTTCCCGGCCTACCTGCTCCTGCTGGGCTTGATGGTGCTCCTCCGCCGGCCTCTCCGTCCCCAGGCTCTGGGGCTCACGGCTTTGGTGGGCGTGTTGCAGGTGGGTGGGTTCGTGGGGTTCACTTCAGCCGCGCTTGTCACCTCGGGCGCCGGTCACACCGCCATGCTGGCCAACACCTGGCAGCTCTGGATTCTCGTCATGGCCTGGCTGGTGCTTCAGGAGCGGCTGCGTGGCATGCAGTGGTGGGCAGTGGGGGTGGGTACGGTCGGACTGGTGCTGATCATCCAGCCGTGGCGGTTGCATGGGGTGGTCAGCAGCCTGTTCGCGCTCGCGGCCGCTCTATGCTTCGCCGGGGGCGCGGTGGCCGCGAAGGTGCTCAGGCGGCGCCACCAGGTCGACCTGCTCTCGTTCACGACATGGCAAGGGTTGCTGGGTTCGGTCCCCTTGGTGGCGCTCGCGGTCGTGCTGCCGGGTGACGACATCGAGTGGTCGGGCACCTTCGTCTGGGCGCTGGCCTACAGCATCCTCATAGGTACGGCGCTCGCCCAGGTGTTGTGGCTGTACGTCTTGAACTTGGTGCCCGCCACCACCACGGGCATCGCCAATCTGGCCACTCCCATCGTGAGCGTTCTGGCCGCTTGGATCCAGCTGAGGGAGCATCCCAGCGGGGCGGAGATCGCGGGCATGGTGCTCGTCGTGGCGGGACTCGGCCTTCTGGCGGCCCACAGGCTCAGGGCGGTATAGTGAGGCGCGGGTAGGCTTACGGGCGATAACACGGACGCGGATCGGCGGAGCGAGGGAGCACATGAAGATCGTCGTCGGGTTCAAGTGGACGCCGGAAGGCAAGGCAGCGCTCGAGTGGGCCATCGAGGAGGCCCGCCGCCGCGATGCCGAGGTGATCGTGGTCGCCTCGTCGCGGGGCAACGTCAACGTGGTGATCGGGGATCCGCCTGCCTTGGACTCCGAGCTCGATAGGATCAAAGCCGCTCGCGGGGAGCTGGACGAGGCCGAACGTCTGCTCGCGGCCGCGGGAGTGCCCTATGCCATCCGCAGATATACACGGGGCAACTCGGCCGCCGAAGACCTGAGCGATGTCGTCGCCCGGGAGGCCGCAGACATGGTGGTCATCGGTCTCCGCCGCCGCACGCGAACCGGCAAGCTGCTGATGGGCAGCAACGCCCTCGACATCCTGCTCAACGTGGGCTGCCCCGTGGTCGGGGTGAAAGCCAAGGAATAGCCGGGAAGGGAGACGGTCGTGATCGATTATGGCCTGGAGGGCCGGATCGCGGTGGTGACGGGTTCCGGCAGCGGCATAGGCCGCGCCACGGCGAAGATGCTGGCCGACCAGGGCTGCAAGGTGGCGCTCGTGGGCCGCACCCTGCCGCCGCTCACCGCGGTGAGGGACGAGATCGCCGCGGCAGGGGGCGAGGCAGAGCCCTTCGTGTGCGACGTGGGCGATGACGTGGCGGCGAAGCAGATGGCCGCGGCGGTGCTGGCGAAGTTCGGCCAGGTGGACGTGCTCGCCAACGTGGCCGGCGTGGAGGTGGACTTCTCCAAGGCGCCCCTGCTGGGGCAGCTGGCCCAGGGCCCCGATCCCTTCGACATCCCCAGAGAAGAGTGGGACCGGGTGCTCGACACGAACACGCGCGGTCACTTCAACACCATGAAGTATTTCACTCCTGGCATGCGGGAGCGCAAGCACGGGCGTATCGTCAACGTGACCTCGGTCACCGCCTTCACGGTGGCCGTGGGCTCCGCCGTGTACGTGGGCAGCAAGGCGGCCTCCAACACCATGGCGTACCTCTACGCGAGGAGGCTGGGCCCCGACGGCATCACGGTCAACGTGGTGGCGCCTGGTTTCGTCGACACCCCCATGCACAAGGACAGCCCCCCCGAGCAGAGGACCATGATCCCCCAGTTCACGCCGCTGCGCAGGTTGGGGGAGCCGGAGGACATCGCGCGCGCCATCCTCTTCTTCACCCAGCGCGACCTGTTCGTGACGGGCCAGGTGCTGGTGGTCGACGGCGGCACGTTCCCACGCTGATGAGTGCGTCGAGCTACACGGTCGGAGGTGTATGACATGCAGGGCCGGCAACAATACTTCGCGGACGTGGTCATCGCGGGCGGGGGAGTGGCCGGGACGTCGGCCGCGATCTCGGCCGCGCGCAACGGTCTCCGCGTGATACTGCTCGAGACGCGGGAGTCTCTGGGGGGTCTGGCGACGAACGGGTACGTCAC
>JAFGIH010000600.1 GCA_016929985.1 Thermoleophilia bacterium
CTGTACGGGGTCACCAAAGACCGGGTCGTGGTGCTGGATGCTGAGAAGCTCCTGGCCTCCAAGGACCTGTTGGTGAAGGGGGACTGACATGCAAGAAACAAGCGGTAACAGCATAGAGCGAGGTGTCCCATGCTAGATGACGAGGAATTCCTTAAAGACCTGATGGAGACCTTCCGCCAAGAAGCGGAGGAGCATATCCGAGTCCTCTCCGGGGCCATCGTAGACCTCGAGAACGCGGGCGACCTCGAGACCGCGCGCGGACCGATCGAGACCCTATACCGCCAGCTGCACAGCCTGAAGGGGGCCGCGGCGGCGGTGGGACTGCCACTGATCGTGTCGGTGTGCCAGGAGTCGGAGTCGGTGCTCGCGGCGCTCAAGCGCGGCGATCTGGCTCTGAGTCTGTCGGTGGTCGATCTGCTGAGCGAGAGTGTCGACTGCCTGAACGGCTGCCTGCTGACCAAGGAGCTCGGGGCCGACCGCCAAGCCCCGGAACTACTGCGCGAGCTGACGAACCTCTCCAACACCCGCACCGCGGAACCCGCCCCTGAGACCTCGACGATGGTCTTCCCCGGTCCCAGTAACGGTTCCCCCGACCGGTCTTCGGCGCCCCAGGCACCCGCCGCGCAGGCGCAGACCGGGCTGACGCCGGAGACGGCAGCCCCGGACTCGCCGGCTCCAAGTGCGCCGGCACCCGAAACGCCGACTTCGAAAGAGCCCGAGGCCAAGGCCGCCCCAGCCGCGGAGACGCCGATAGCCGCGACCGACACCGTGCGTGTCTCGACGAGCAAGCTGGAATCGCTCATGCTGCAGGCCGAGGAGTTCATCTCGGTCAAGCTTGCCACCGGCCAACGCTCTAAGGCCCTCCGCGACGTGAGTACGCGGTTGGACGAATGGAAGCGGGAGTGGTACCAGGCCCGCATCAGCGGCGAAGAGGAGAAGATGGAGGAGTTCCTCGAATGGAACTCCGCATTCATGGAAGGCCTCGCGGCCGATATCCGCATGCTGGCGAAGTCGACCGACGACGAGCGTCGCACCATGGGCCCCATGGTGGACGAACTCCTGGACGGCATGAAGCGCGTGCTGATGCTGCCGGTGTCTTCGCTGCTCTCGAGCTTCCCCAAGATGGTCCGCGACCTGGCGCGTTCCCGCGGCAAGGTGGTGGACTTCTCGATCACGGGCGCCGACATCGAGATCGACAAGCGCATCATCGAGAATCTGAAAGACCCGCTCACCCATATCCTGCGCAACGCCGTGGACCACGGTGTCGAAGCCCCCGAGGTCAGGCAGGGCCTGGGCAAGCCGGTACGCGGTCAGATCGTCATCGCCGTCTCCCAACTCGAGAACAACAAGATCCAGATCCGCGTGTCCGATGACGGCGGCGGTATCGACGTCGACCGCCTGCGCGAAGTGGCCGTGCGCGAGGGACTGCGCACTCAGGGACAGGTGGAGGCCACCGACGACGCCGAGGCGCTGCGCTTGGCGTTCGCCTCCGGTCTCTCCACCAGCCAGGTGGTATCGCAGATCTCCGGCAGGGGGCTCGGACTCGCCATCGTGGAGGAGAAAGTCGAGAACCTGGGCGGCTCGGTGACCGTGGAGACAGGGAGGGGCAAGGGCACCACGTTCCGCATCATCGTGCCGGCCACTCTGGCGACGGCCCGCGGCATCCTGGCCCAGGTCTCCGACTGGCCGTTCGTCATGCCCGTGGTGGGAGTCGACCGGGTGGTGCGGGTCCGCAAAGGGCATGTGCGCCTGGTGGAGAACCGCGAGACCATCCAACTCGAGGGGCGCACGGTGCCGCTCGTGTATATGCAAGAGGTGCTCGACCTGCCGGTCAAACCGCAGCGCAACGCTTCCGACTACATACAGGCTGTGGTAGCCGGAAGCGGCGACGACCGGGTCGCCTTCGCAGTCGACCGCATCCTAGGCGAGCAAGAGGTGCTCGTGAAGACCCTGGGGCCGCAACTCGTGCGCGTGCGGAACATCTCCGGCGGAACGATCATCGGATCGGGCAAGGTGGTGCCCATCATCAACACGGCGGACCTTCTGCAGTCGGCTTCGCGCCGGTCTGCGATGGAAGGGCGCATCGAGATGGCCGGGTCGAACGGCAACGGCGCACGGAAGGCCGTGTTGGTCGTCGAGGACTCCATCACCTCGCGGATGCTCCTCAAGAACGTGCTCGAAGCCGCCGGCTACTATGTGAAGCCCACCGTCGACGGCCTTGATGCTCTGTCGGCGCTGCACGAGGAAGACTTCGACCTGGTCATCAGCGACATCGAGATGCCGCGTATGGACGGGTTCGAGCTCACGAGCAAGATCCGTAACGACACGCGCCTTGCGCGGGTGCCGGTGCTGCTGGTGACCGCCATGGAGTCACAGGAGCAGAAGGAACGAGGCATCGATGTGGGGGCGAACGCCTATCTCACCAAGAGCTCCTTCACGCAAGGGACCCTTCTCGAGACGGCGCGGAGCCTTCTGTGACATCGGGTCCCGCACGGACGGTCAGACTGCTGATCGTGGACAACTCGCCCACGGCGCGCGAGCGGCTCCAGCGGCTGCTCGACCCAGTGCCGGATATCGACGTGGTGGGTGAGGCCGGGTCGGTCGAGAAGGCGCTGCGTCTCTTCGAAGACATCATCCCCACCGCCGTGCTGATGGATTGCGAGATGCCCAAGCCGGGCAGCTTCGCCGCACTGAACGAGATGATGAGCCTGTATCCGGTGCCCATCATCATGATGACGAAACAGACGCCGGAGGCGGGTTCGCCACTCGAGAGCCAAGCTCTCGAGACGGGGGCAGTCGCGCTCGTCACCTGGACGCCCGGAAGCCCCGGCAAGACCGGTGACGCCAACCTGCTCCGCACCGTGCGGGCCATGTCAGAGGTCAAAGTGGTCCGACGCCGCGGACAGCTCTCGCGCGCCACCGTCAGCGCCATAGAGGCGACCGGTGGATCGGCGCACGTACGCAGCACCTCCCCGGCCGCCGCGCGTGCGGCGACCCCGACGGCCGCGGCTACCGCGGTAGCCGCGGGCCCCGCAACGTCGCGCGCCGGCGCCTCGCGCTCGGCCGCCTCGGTCCAGCCGCTGCTGGCCACCCCGGTGCATCGCGTCGAGATCGTCGCCATCGGAGCATCGACAGGTGGACCGCCCGTTCTCCAGACGATACTGAGCGGCCTGTCGCGACCGCTTCCGGTGCCCATCGTGATCGTGCAGCACCTGAGCCGTGGGTTCCAGAGCAGCCTGATCTCCTGGTTGAGCGACGCCACCCGCATGCGCATCGTGGTCGCCCAACACGGCATGCCGCTCGATGCCGGGATCGTCTACCTAGCGCCCGACGACCGGCACATGGTCGTGGATGCCGCAGGGCGCGCGATGATGAACAGCGACCCGCCCGAGAACGGGTCGCGCCCATCCGTGTCGGTGCTCTTCCGATCGGTCTCCCAACGCTACGGCCCTCACGCCGTGGGCATCCTGCTCACCGGCATGGGACGCGACGGAGCGAAAGAGCTGAAGCTCATGCGCGACAAGGGCGCCGCGACCATCGCGCAGGACGAGGAGACCTCGGTGGTGCACGGTATGCCGGGCGAGGCCATCAAGCTGAAGGGAGCGCGTTACATACTGCCGCCCGAGCGCATGGCCTCCGTGGTGGAGCATCACGTCATGGGATCGATGAACGGAGTGAGCGCGGCCTCCAGTCGGTGATTTGCATAAAGCCGCGGCCCTATTCAGCCGATACAAAGGGCTGGAAGGCACTGTCGGCATGAACGAAGACGCCACCTCCGGCGCTCTCCTGCCGGGCATCCAGGTCAAGGGGAAGGTATGAGCATGCAGTCGAACGGTTCTTCGGTTCTCTATGAGCCGGGTATGTCCACCACCGACGGTGGCCCCACCGCCAACGGTGGAGGCCCCACCGGCTCTACCGAGACCTGGGTGCTGTTCAGCGTCGACTCCCAGAAGTACGGACTCTTGATCGCAGAGGTGGAACGTATCCTGCGGGCCGTCGAGGTGAAACCACTGCCGCAATCTCCCCCTCATGTGCTGGGCATCATCAACATGCAGGGCGCCATCTTGCCGGTCATCGACCTCAGGTACTGCCTGGGTCGCCCTGAGCGCCCCATCCAACCCGAAGACCACTTCATCGTGGCCCGTACCCCCACCACCATCGCCGTACTACCGGTGGACGCCGCCCTGGGCTCGGTGGAAGTGCCTGTGGGCTCTGACGCGGCGGGTGAGAAGGCCCGCGACCGTTACCTACGCAAGATCGTGCCGTGGGGCCACGAGGTCATCTACGCTCTGGACCTGGAGCGGGTGGTGTTCGGAGACGAGTCTCCCGAGGACTCCCAGCTCACCTCCGCCCTACAGGTCATGGAGAAGGAATGAGCTCCGACCTCTCTGTGCCGGCTGCGCTCATCTCCGAGCGCATGGGCCTCCACTTCCAGGAAGACCGGTGGCCCGACCTCATCCGAGGCCTGGAGAGGGCCGCGGCCAGCCTGGGCTTCGACAACGTCCACACCTTCATCGCCCATCTCCTCGCCGACCGATTCGGCCAGCGCGAGGTGCATGCTCTCGCCACCCATCTGACCATCGGCGAGACCTACTTTTTCCGGACGCCGGAGACTTTCGGGATGCTGGAGTCAAAGTTGCTGCCCGAGCTCATCGCCGCGCAGCAGCACAACACCACCCGCCGTCTGCGCATCTGGAGTGCCGGGTGCGCCACCGGGCAGGAGGCGTACTCGCTCGCCATCCTTGTCTCGAAGATGATCCCCCGCCGTTCGGAGTGGGAGATCACCATCCTGGCGAGCGACATCAATCCTGAAGCCCTCGAGACGGCTCGAGCGGCCGTGTATACGCAGTGGTCGTTCCGCGACACGCCGCCCTGGGTTATGAACGGCTACTTCACCAAGACGAGCGACGGCCGCTTCGCCGTCGACCAGGCCATCCGGGAGATGGTGACGTTCCGGTACCTCAATCTCGCCGAGGATAACTACCCCTCGGTGGCGATGGGCATAGGCGACTTCGACTTGGTGCTGTGCCGCAACGTCATCATGTACTTCTCCCGGGAAGTGGCGAAGCAGGTATCCGACAGGCTACAGAAGTCGGTCCGGGAGGGCGGCTACCTCATGGTCACCGCCAGCGAGGGCTCGCGCGCCTTCCACCTCCCATCGATGGTGAGCGGCGGAGAGATCGTCTACAAGAAGGCCCCGCCCGCCTCCGCGCATACCGCGGCCGGCCGCTCGACAGACGCTGGGGCGTCCGCCGCGTCCAAAGCGCGCCGCTCGGCCGCCGCCGCCGGTTCGCGCTGGGCCCCGGCGCCGGCCCCGCCGCCGAAGCCGGCTATGGCCGCGCCTGCCCCCGCTAAGCCGGTGGGCGTTGCGAGTGCGCAGCGAGCGGAGCTCCGTTTGGAGCGGAGGGCCTATGCCCGCCACGGCCAGGTCGCGGCCTCCGCAAAACGTCACGTGCAGCCCCCGACCAAGTACGTCGATCCGCGCGAGGCAGCCAAGGAAGCCCGCCTTCTGGCCGACAAGGGCGACCTGGTGCAGGCCCTGACCCGCTGCGAGACGGCGTTGGAGTGCGACAAGCTCAACCCGGCCCTCTACTACCTGAAAGCGAGCATCCTGCACGAGTTGGGCCACCAGGACGGCGCGGAGCAAGCGCTGCAATCCACACTCTTCCTCGACAGTGACTTCACGATGGCCCGGGTCATGCTGGGCACCATCGCCCGCGGCCAGTCGCGGACGAGCGAATCAACCAAGCACTTTCGCGCCGCCCTCTCGCAACTCCAGCAGATGCCTCCGAACGCGGTGCTGCCGGAGACCGACGGCCTCACCGCCGGCGAGATAGCCGAGATGGTCACCTCTCTCATGGGGAGTGAATGAACACGATGAACGACACCGCCTCCGCCAACGCCATCCTACGCGCCCGGGCCGAGCAACTGGCCCGACCCCCGGAAGCCACGGCCCAGGGCATGCACATCCTGGAGATCCTGGAGTTCACCTTGGGCAAGGAGCGTTTCGCCTTTGCCTCTTCGTGCGTGCGGGAGGTGTTCCCTCTTACCGAGATCACTCCGCTGCCGGGACTCCCGGCTCACGTACTGGGAGTGGTGAACGTACGGGGACGCATACTCTCGGTCATGGACATACGCCGGCTCCTGGAGTTCGGCAACGTGGGGCTCACCAATCTGAACAAGGCCATCATCCTGCACCACGGCGACATGGAGCTCGCTGTGCTGGCCGATGAGGTCACCGGGGTGTACGCCATCGACGTAGACGAGGGTCAGCATACGTTGCCTACCCTCTCCATCAGTCAGGAAGCCTTCCTGTACGGGGTCACCAAAGACCGGGTCGTGGTGCTGGATGCTGAGAAGCTCCTGGCCTCCAAGGACCTGTTGGTGAAGGGGGACTGA
>JAFGIH010000601.1 GCA_016929985.1 Thermoleophilia bacterium
AACAAGCGGCTGGAGGTCATCGCCGATCCCGAGCTACCTGCGGGCAGCGTGCTGTGGCTCTTCGACCAGACCGACATGAAGGCGGCCAAGAAGGCCTTGCGCGGCCACTCCTGCATCTCCGGCAACGTCCCCACCGCCCTGATCGCGCTGGGCACGGTGGACGAGGTGGAGGCGTACACGAAAGACCTGCTCGACGCCTGCGCCACGGACGGCGGCTTCATGCTCGAGAACGGCGCGGTGCTCGACGACGCCAAACCCGAGAACCTCAAGGCCATGATCGAGACGGCGCGCAACTGGAAGGGCTAGAGCGCAGACGACCGAGGGGTCCGCTGCTCCGACTTGCACCCCCGCCGCTTCGCGGCGCGTGGGCTGGCGCCTTGCTTCGCTCGCACCTGCCCTCCGGGGTGCAAAACTGCGCCGCGAACCCCTCGGGCGTCTAGCCGTTTGGGGCGGCGTTGCTTGAGCGGCGCCGTTCGCGTATCAAGGAGACGAACGCTCCCACCACCGTGAACGCGGCTCCGACCAGCATGGCCTCGCGATATCCGGCGGTGAAGGCCTCGGCGTTTTCGACCCCTGCCCGTGCGCCGAGCAGTATCACGCGGCCGCCTTCGGGGCCGAGCTTGGAGGCCGCGATGGCGCCCAACACGGCGATGGAAATACCCATGCCACAGAAGCGCGAGGTGGCGAACATCCCCGAGGCGACGCCCAGCTCAGAACGGTCGACCGCACCCATGATGGCCGAGAAATTCGGGGTGCTGAAGAGCGCGATGCCGATTCCGAGCGTGGCCGTGGCCGCCAAGACCTGCCAGATGGGCGTAGAGACGGTGAATACGGACAACTGCACCATGCCGGTCGCCGTCACCAGCATGCCCAGGGCGGTGAGACCTCGAGACCCGAAGCGATCGGAGAGGCGGCCGGCCAGCGGTGTGAAGATGGTCAGTAGCGCGGGTTGGAGAAGCAGGATGAACCCTGCCGCCTGCGCCGATCTGCCCTGCACGACCACGAGGAAGACGGCGGTGAAGATGGGTACTCCATACGCGGCCGACATGTAGAGGATCGAGGCTACAGTCATGGCGGTGAGCGTGCGGCTGCGCTTGAAGACTCCCATATCGAGTATGGGGTCGCGGGTCCGCTTCTCCACGTAGACGAAGACCGCGGCGAGCACGACCACCGACGCCAGCGGGCCTATGACCGCCCAGCTGTCCCAACCCCAGAGTGGCGAGAAGATAAGGGGGATGAACAGGGCGGCGAGCGTCATGCCCAGGAGGGCCGCCCCTCGGATGTCCACTCCGGCGCGTCCGCCGCCCGCGGCGCTTGTGGCGCCGGAGCCGGCTGTGGTGTCCGTGCCGTCCGCGCCGGCCGAGCGGGTCGCAGCAACGAGATCCCGCCTCTCGGCGCCCAGCAGGCTCCAGCCGGCGATGAGGGTGATGGCTACCGCCGGCACTTTGATGAGGAAGACCCAGGGCCAACCCATGTGGGTGACGAGCACTCCGCCGATGGGAGGTCCGAGAGTCTGGCCGATGGTCGATCCCAGCATGTTGAGGGCAAGCGCGCGCCCTCGCTCCTGTGGCGGGAAGACCGCGGCTACGATGGCGGCGCTGGTGGTCAGGATCATCGCACCCCCCACACCCTGCAGCGCCCGGGCGGCGATCATGAACATGCCGTTGAACGACACAGCCACCATGACCGAGAAGACCCCGAAAAGGAGGGTCCCCACCCAATAGAAGAAGTAGGGCCCCCGTGTCTCCGACCACCGCCCGATGGGGATGAGCAGCACGGTGACGACGAGCAGATACGCAGCCTGCACCCAGAGGGCTTCGCTGTAGGTGAGCACCAGGTCCTCGGAGATCGCCGGAAGGGCCACCGACAGGATGGTCGAGTCCAGCGTAGCCAGGAACACCCCGATGGAGGCGATTATCAGGACCCACCACCGCCTGGCGCTGAGTTCGGGCAGTGGGAAATCGCTCATGAGGCGGGCCGGACGGCCGGTTGCGCGGCGATGGCTTCGTCCGCGGCTATCCGGGCGGGGCATCGCTGCTTGACCGGATCCAGCCGCAGAGTGACGAAGAAGGTGA
The DNA here is from genome assembly GCA_016929985.1 of Thermoleophilia bacterium. Next base: position 2,076 of record JAFGIH010000601.1, read on the forward strand.
TGACTGCTACGCCGCAGGCGGCGTAGAAAGGTATCTGGTAGCCGACGTAGTTGAGGATGAAGCCCGCCGCCACCGGCACCACGATCGAGGTGGCGTGAGAGACGGTGAGTCCCATCGCGAGCGTGGCCGAGAGGTCCTGCGGAGCGCAGATCTTACGCACATACGTCGACCCGCCGATGTACGCCACCGGCACGATGATCAGGTAGAGGCAGTAGAAGATGCAGGCCAGCACCACGCCGTCGGCCAGCGCGAAGCCACCCAAGGCGACGATGAAGGCCACATTGACCACCGAGAGGGATCTGCGCTCCCCGAAGTGGTCGACGGCTCGCCCCAGCCAGGGGCTGATGAAGACGCCCAGGAAGGTCACCGCCAGAAGCACGAGCGAGACCTCCGACACTCCAAGGCCGAACCGGTTGACGAGCACCCACAGCCCGAACGAGAAGAACACCTGTTGCCGGGCTCCATCGAGCAGGCTCAACCAGTAGTAGAGCCTGTAGTGGCGGCTCCACACCAGGGGCTCGCGTTTGGGCGCCAGCTTGCGGGCCTGTCCCTCGTGCAGATGGGGGAACCGTGCGACGGCGAGGGCGGCCACGAAGGCCACTGCCCCCAGGATGATGAAGGTGGGCCGGTAGGAGAGCCACTCGAACTTGAAGATCAAGAAGATCATGACGAGGGCCGCCAGGGTGCCTCCCTGGGAGAACGCTCCCAGCTTACCAAGAACCGCGCCGCTCTTGGATGCGGTGGTAAGGGTCATGGCGAGGGCGATCTGAGTCTGCAACACCGTGTGCATCCCGAAGCTGGTGATGAGCACCCAGGGGATGATGGTCCAGAAGTTCCCCGCTATCGAGAACAGTCCGTAGCCTATGGCCAGCACCACTATCGCGCCGGCCGTGAGGTGCTGCAGCGAGACCCGGTAGAAGACGGCGGTGAGGAAGATGATGACGAAGCCGCCTATCTCCCGGATGGCCGTTATGTAGCCGAACTGGGGGCCCGAGAGCAGCAGCACGTCGTTGAAGTAGTTGGTGATGAGGTTGTTGTGCGCGTTCATGGCGAAGCCGAGCGCCGCGGACATCACTGCCAGCATGATGAAGCCGCGGCCGGCCGGAGTCCGCCACATCTCGCGCACGCGCATGCCTTCTTTCGTATCCCGTGATAGGGGGGTCGACGAGTCCGGAGAGATCGACGGCCCCCCGGTTCCGAAATTGTAGCCTATCGCCGCCGCCCGGCACGCTCCGGCTGCACCTCCAGGTTCACCCGCGGTCTGTTCACCGACCCCGTGAAGGCTGTTGACAAGGGGGGGCCTGCTGCGTAAGCTGACAGGCATCCAAAAAGTGTGAACGTTGTTCCGTATACACAACAGCGCTCATTCAGGCGATCGACAGGCGACCGCGACAGGGTGGAAGTGTTTCAGAAGGAGGTGTCGGCTGGCTATTTAGGCGGGGGCCCCAGTTGATGCACACATTTTTCACGAAGGAGAGGGGTTCGATGAACAAACGGTCACTCCCAGGAGTACTTCTCATTTTGCTGTTGGTCGTCGCCATGATGGCGGTGGCCTGCGGCGGGGACGAAGAAACAACGACCACCGCGGCGCCGGCGACCACTGCGGCTCCGACTACTGCAACCACCGCGGCCCCAACCGGCGACACGACGGCGACTACGGCGCCGGCCACCGACACCACCGCGGCGGCTACCAAAGAAGACGTTCTCAAGATCGGAGCCATCAGCTCCGCCACCGGCGACATGGCCACGGCGTTCAAGGCCATGTACGACTCGGTGGGACCCACCGAGGAACTGCTGAACGAAGAAGGTGGAGTCACCGTCGGTGATACCCACTACACCATCGACCTCATCTTCTATGACGACCAGTCCACTACCGCCGGTGGCGTCACCGCCATCAACAAGCTCATCGGCGACGGTGTGAAGTATGTGAGCCCGCCCATGTTCATGCCGGTGAACCTGGCTATCGCCGACCTGTGTGAGAAGAACAAGATCATGCGCGTGAAGTCCTACGGGGCCGGGAACGTCGAGGTCAATCCGCAGAACCCGATGATGTTCTTCAGCTGCGCGGGCGTGTCGTATGAGGCATCCTTCTACGACTACGCCCTCGAGAAGTACCCGAACGTGAAGAAGGTCGCGGTCATCACGCCGGACGATCCGGGCGGAGCGACCTACCAAGAACTGATCAAGAAGATCTATGCGGAGCGCGGCATCGAGATCGTGTACTGGGAGGTCTACCCGCAGCCGAGCTTCGACTTCTACTCGATTCTGAACAAAGCCCTGGCTGCCAAGCCGGACGCCATCGAAGAGCTGTACGGCATCCCGCCGTGCTCGGCGGCTCTCATCAACCAGTCGCGTGAGCTCGGTTTCACCGGCCCCATCTTCGGCGCCTGCACGCTGGGCGACCCGAACATCATCAATTCCATGCTCACGCCCGAGTACGCGTACGACATCCTGAGCACCTCGCCGGAGGTGTACAGCGACAAGATGACCGATAGGGTCAAGAAGCTGGGCGAGAAGATCCAGGCGGCAGGCGCCAGCTTCGAACTCGACAGCCTGCATCTGCTCGATGCCTGCTCGTCCATAATCGGCGGCATCCAAGCCGCGCAGAGCATCGACCCTGTGGACGTCGTCGCTGCGATCGATAGCGGCGCCGCCAAGGGATTCGTCGGCTCCTACGGACCGGCCAAGTGGGGATCGTTCGTGGACGTCTACGGCAACAACCACTGTGCCGAGCATCAGGCCATGATCTCCCTGACCGACCAAGAGGGCGTCCACTTCGAGTGGAACGGTCCTGAGATCAGCTACTAACCGCGTGAGGGATCGAGTGGCGGCAGAGAACCGGATGCGAGAGCACTGGCTCTCTGCCGCCACTCCCTCGGGTGGGCACGCTCTAGTGATGGAGAGAACCCTTGGGTGATGCGAGCGTTCTACAGGCTTTTCTGAACGGCCTCACGTTCAGCGGCCAATACATACTGGTGGCTTTGGGACTGACCCTCGTCCTCAGCATCATGAACATCGTTCAGCTTGCTCACGGCGAGGTCTACATGATCGGCGCCTATGTCGTCTACTACTTCATCAGTAAGGTCGGGGTCAACTTCTACCTGGCCGTCCTCATCGCCGTCGTGGCGACCGGCGTGCTCGGGGTCCTCCTCGAGCGTTTCTTTCTGCGTCCGTTCAGGCCAAGGCCGGATAAGGCCATGGTTCTCACGGCGGGTTTCATCCTGGTGTTCCAGAATATCGTGCTGGCCATAGCGACCGGCACTCCCAAGACGTACAAGACCCCTTACGAGGGGGCCGTGCTCACTCTCGGAGACTCTGCGCTGTCGGTGGAGAGGGTGGTCATCATCGTCGTCGCGCTGGTGCTGATCGTGGGGCTCTTTCTCTTCATCAGGTTCTCCAAGAACGGACAGGCGATGGAGGCGATCTCTCAGGATAGAGAGGGAGCGGCGCTCCAGGGCATCAGCGTCGACCGGCTGTCGGCCATCGCCATGTTCGTGGGATGCGCCCTGGCTGGCATCGCGGGGGCGCTGGTGGGGTCCCTTTTCAACCTCCTTCCGACGATGGGCGGCACCGTGCTCATCAAGGGCATCACGATCATTATCCTGGGGGGCCTCGGCAGCATCCCCGGCACCGTTATCGGCGGCCTTATCATCGGATTCCTGGATGGCTTCATACCGCTCTACACCAGCCAGTATGTGGCCAGCCTCATCGGGTTCGTCATCGTGATCCTCATCCTGCTCTTCAGACCCCGTGGCTTGATGGGCCATGAATCGCCATGAGTAAGACCAAATACTCCCGATTCACGGTCGTCGGTGTGCTGGTCGTCCTTGTGGCGTTGTTCGGCGCCTTCTACGACGACGACTACATCATGCATGTGGGCATACTCGTGATGATGAACATCGTTCTGGGTTCCAGCCTGCGCCTCATCAACCTCTCCGGCCAGCTCTCCCTGGCTCACGGCGGGTTCGTGACCTTGGGCGCCTACACCTCCGCCGTACTCTTGGTCAAGGCGGGGATGTCGTCCACGTGGCTCGCCCTGCTCATCTCAGGCGTCCTGGCTGCTGTGATAGCGGTGCTCATCGGCATCCCCTTCACCAGGCTCAAGGGCATCTATTTCACGATGGTCGGCATTTTCTTCGTACAGGTGATCATCCTGACCGTTCAGCAGTGGCGTAACATAACCGGTGGCAACGGCGGTCTCCAAGGAGTCTCGCGGCCCGACTCGTTCCTGGGTCTCGAGTTCTCGTCGACCACTTCCATCTACTTCCTCGCGTTGATTCTGATGGTGGTCTCGTTGCTCATTCTCTGGGCTATAGAGCACTCCCGGGTGGGCAAGACCTTCCAGGGGATAAAGCAGGCCGACTCCCTTGCTGAGAGCGTTGGAGTGAACACCATGGCTTACAAGGTGGCGGCCTTCGCCATCGGCGGTTTCTTCGCCGGGCTCATGGGCGGGTTCTACGTACAGTACGTGTCGGCCGTGGATCCGACGGTGTTCGGCTTTCTCCCCACCATCTACATGTTGATCTACGTGATCGTGGGTGGCGAGAACAGGTTTGCCGGACCTATCGTCGGAGCCACTCTTCTCACCATCCTGCCCGAGGTGGCGCGGCCCCTGAAGTCGTGGATGCCTCTGCTGTTCGCGGCCATCCTCATGGCGATCATCTTCCTCATGCCGGAAGGCTTGGTGGGGTTACCCCGGAGGTTGATGAACCTTTTCAAGAAGAGATCAAAGGAACAGCCCGATGCTGCAAGTTGAGGGACTGACTAAGAACTTCGGCGGCCTGGCGGCCGTGAGCGATGTGAGCATGAGCATCCGGCCGGGCGAGCTTGTCGGCCTCATCGGGCCGAACGGGGCCGGAAAGACCACCTTCTTCAACCTGCTGACCGGGTATCTACGTCCGTCGGCGGGCCGGGTCACCTTCGAGGGAAAGAACGTCGCCGGCAAGAAGCCGCACCACGTGGCCGCCAGAGGCATGGTACGGAGCTTCCAGCAGGACAATGTGTTCGCCGAATTCACCGCTTTGGAGAACCTGGAGCTGGCGGCTCATCTACATTCAGGCGTCAGCTTCTGGCAGTCCATACTCAAGACGCGTAGCTCCCGGCAACATGAGAAGGATATCCGGCGGAGGGCCGAGGAGACGCTCGAGTTGGTGGGCATCGGAGCCCTGGCCGACGCCACGGCGGGGTCTCTGGCTCACGGCCACAAGCGGATGCTGGGCATCGGCCTGGCGCTGATGTGCCAGCCGAGACTCTTGATGCTCGACGAGCCACTCGCGGGCATGAACGTCTCTGAAGTCGACGACACGCTGGCTCTGGTGCGGAAGCTGTGGGAGGGCGGACTCACGATCCTCCTCATCGAGCACAACATGCGGGCCGCCATGAGCGTGTGCGAGAGGTTCTGCGTTCTGAGCTTCGGCAGGAAGATAGCGGAGGGCACCCCCGACGAGATCAGGAACAATCCTGAGGTCGTGCAGGCCTATCTGGGGACGGCGGCCAATGTTGCTTGAACTCAAAGACGTCACCGTCTACTACGGATCGGCCATGGCGGTCACCGATATCAGCCTGACCCAGGAAGAGGGCACCATCATCAGCGTGATCGGGGCCAACGGCGCAGGCAAGAGCACCATTCTCAAGGCCATCAACGGCTTGGTGCGCCCGCGCTTCGGCACGGTGGAGTTCGACGGGAAGCGCATAGACGGGTCCGGCACCGACACCATCGTGAAAGCAGGCATCGCCTGCGTTCCCGAGAGCCGCAAGCTCTTCCCCTACATGAGCGTGCAGTCGAATCTCATGCTGGGCGCCTATCTGCGCAAAGACAAGCAGGCCATCCAGCAGGACCTCGCGGACGTCTTCGCCCTCTTCCCGCGTTTGAAAGAGAGGCTCAAGCAGAAGGCAGGGAGTCTGAGCGGCGGCGAACAGCAGATGCTGGCGATAGGCCGTGCGCTGATGGCCAAGCCCAAGCTGCTGATGATGGATGAGCCGTCACTGGGACTGGCCCCGATCGTCATAGATGCCGTGGCCGACGCCATTCTCGAGATCAACCGGGGAGGAGTCAACGTACTGCTCGTGGAGCAGAACGCCGGCCTGGTGGAGAGGGTGGCGCAGCAGTGCTACGTCATCGAGGTCGGGAAGATCGTGCTTGAAGGCGATATCAAGGAATTGATGTCTGACGACTCGGTCCGGCGGGCCTTCCTGGGCTAGCAGGCTGCGGCCTCTGGGTCCGGCCGGCCGTGTCCGTGCTCTCAGTGCTGACAGGAGTTGGCCGATGAATGACAACGCTCATCGCAGCGATGCGTCCACCACGGACGTCACTCTGGCCGGCGTGCGCTTCAGGTCGCCTATCGGGTTGGCCCCCATAGGCGGCGGGAGTCACTGGGGCAGGCCGGACCCAGACCCCGAGCGGGAACGTGAGGTGTGTCTGGACCTCCTGCTGCAGAACGTCCGGGCCGGCTCGAGCTGCGTCTATCTGAATTTCTCGTATCTCACGGAGCAGACGTTTCTGAAGCTGAGGGGCGGCGAGCCGCCGGCGCCGGCCGGCCCGGCTGCGCCCGGCGGCCCCGGGGCGCCGGGCGAGAGGTTCATGAGGGCCGGTACGCCCGTCGCCCCCTACGGCGTCGAGGGTCTCTTCTCGACCGTGTCGCCGGGGCCCAGTCCTCCGGACCCCCAGAGAGAGGTGTCCAGGCTCCGCTGGCAGGCAGGCCTCGTAGCGGAGCTCAAAGAGCGGAAGCCCGAGGGTGTGCCCATCATCGGCGGGCTGATCGGGTGCGGTGGCCTGCCCGATGCCTACGTGGACGCAGCCCGCGAGTGCGAGAAGATGGGCGTCGACCTCCTCGAGATCAACTTCCACTGCCCGCTACAGGCGGGGCAGCGTGATGGGGTCGACAACGCCCTCGAGCACCGGTTTCCCCCGGTCTCGCAGGGCGGTCTGCTCACCGAGAGCCCAGATGTGGTGGAGGCGGTGGTGCGCGGCGTGGCGCAGGCCGTCAGCATCCCTGTGGGAGCCAAGTTCTCGGCCGAGGTGGGCTTTCCGCGCATCGTGCGGTTGGCCAGGCTGGTCAGAGACGCCGGGGCGAAGTACATCAGCGTGGGAGGGGCGGCGGTGAGCATCGCCCCGCCCGACATCTATAACAGGGGCAGGCCGCTGTGGCCCTTCGTCGACGGCAATCCTTTCTGCCTCACCTCCGGGTCGTGGATGCGGCGGGTCTGCTACCGCGACGTGGCGGCCGTGGCCAGGTTCGCCCCCGGCCTGGACATCATCGCCTCGGGCGGGCTGGTGACTCCGCAGCACTGCGTCGAAGCCATGATGCTGGGGGCGACCATGGCCCAGCTCTGCACGGGCGTCATGGAGCAGGGGAGGGGTCTGTTGCGGCGCAGCAACGTCTTCTTGCGCGACTTCCTGGCCGAGCAGGGCTATGGCGGGGCCCGGGAGCTGGTCGGACTGGGACTGCCGTTCGTCAAGTACGCCGAGGACCTCGACGTCCTGGGCGGCCGGGTGGTGAGCACAGTGGACGAGACGAAGTGCACCAAGTGCCTGCACTGCCTCGACAACCTCTGCGTCGCCATCGGACGCGAGCAGGACCGGATCACCGTGGACGCGGACAAGTGCACCGGTTGCGGCGCGTGTACCATAGCCTGTGAGGCCGACGCATTCCGGCTTGACAAGCGTGGAGGAGACCACCTATGATGCAGCGATGGACGCTATGCTGAACTCGATACCGCCTAGTGAACCGCAGATAGGCGAATCTGCGGAGGACGGCAGCAAGGAGTCCTACCTCCAGCTGGTGCCCGCTGTAGACCAGGCCATCCGCCTTCTCTTCGGGCTGGCCAACACCGTGGGAGGCGAGGGGTCGCTCACCGAGCTCTCCAAAGAGGTCGGCATCAGCAAGAGCAAAGGGCTGGCCATCCTCAACACGCTCCGCAACGCCGGCTTGGTCATGCGCAACGAGCGCACCAAGAACTACCGACTGGGGCCCAGTATCCTCACACTGACGCGGGCTCTCACCAACAACACCGATCTTGCGCAGTCGGTCTACCCGTATCTGGAAGACCTAGCCGCGCAGACCGGCTGCAGCTTCCACCTGGGGGTCGTGTCCGGCGACACCCTGTTCGTCATAGCGCGGCGGCATGCGCCGGGCGGCACCTATATCGCCGTGGATGTGGGGCACCGCTATCCTCTGACCTGGGGCGCTCACGGTAGGGCCTACCTTGCGACTCTCCCTCAAGAGGAGTTCGAGCGGCGCCTGGAGCAGAGCTCCATCATCCAGGCGGGGGAGACCGATCGCGACGGCATCGACCGGGACGTCCTGCAGAGGCAGGTGGACGAAGCGCGCGAGCTGGGCTACGGGATGAACCTGGGCACCACCTGGTCGGGGCTCAACGCCGTCAGCGCGCCCATCTACATCCCGGCTGCCGACGCGGTGGGGGGACGGCGGGCGGTCGCCTATCTCGTGGCGGTCAGCAACTTCTCGGTAGAGCGGGCCCACCAGATCGGCCGGCTGATGCTCGAAGTCACCACGGAGATGAGCCAGAAGCTCGGCCCCATGTTCGAGGCCGTCAACCTGCACTTCCCGCTTTCTCGCCCCCTGTTCTTGTAGGGGCGAGAGGCGCTCGGATCGACAAGGAAAGAAAGGACATCATGGCAGAGCAGAGTGGCAACGAGGCCAGACCCGACGCGACCCAACTCTTCGTGGAGAACTTCCAGAAGACCCGCTACGAAGACCTCCCGCCCGAAGTGGTCAAGATAACCAAAGACCAGGTGCTCGACTTCTTCGGGGTGGCCCTCGGCGGGTCGGGCGAAGCCGCGGTACCCGAACTACGCGATCTGGTGCTGGAGTGGGGAGGTGCCCCGCAGAGCACCATCTTCAAGTGGGGGGACAAGGTGCCTACTCCGAACGCCGCCCAGGTGAACGCCACCATGGCTCACTCGCTCGACTTCGACGACGTCCACGAGGACGCCATCATGCATCCCGGCGTCGTCGCTATCCCCACGGCGCTTGCCATGGCCGAGTATGTGGGCGGGCTGAGCGGCCGCGAGTTCATCACGGCTGTGGCTCTCGGCACCGACTTCATCTGCCGTTGCGGCCTGGCCACGCGGCCGGGGGAGAGCATCCATCCCTACGGATGGCACCTCACTACCCTCTATGGCTATATGACCGCCGCCTTCGTGGCGGCCAAGGTAATGGGTCTCGACGAGCAGAAGATGACCTACTCGGTCGGCATCGCCTATCACCAGTCGTCGGGCAACGGCCAGCCGGTGAAAGACGGGGCGCATACCAAGCGCCTGGGCCCGGGCATGGCGGTGCGGGGCGGCATCTCCTCGGCAATGATGGCCAAGCGCGGCATCACGGGCGCGCACAACTGCCTGGAGGGCAAGGCCGGCCTGTACAAGGTCTACCATATGGGCGCCTACTCCCGGGAGAAGCTCATCGACGAGTTGGGCACCCGGTTCGAGGGCATCAACGTGTCCATCAAACCGTATCCGTGCTGCCGGGGCGTGCATGCTTTCTGCGATGCCGGCCTGGCGCTGGCCGCGAAGTACGATATCGACCCCGGCGAGGTGCAGAGCATCCTCATCGAGTGCGGAGAGGGCACCTATGGCCTGCTGGGCTCGCCGCTGGAGTTCAAGGCCACCCCGCGTAACCCCGTCGACTCTCAGTTCAGCATCGTCTGGGGTGTGGGTTCGGCTCTGGCCCGGCGCCGCGTGTCGTTGGACGACTTCACCTGGGAATCAATCAAGAGCCCGGACATCCTGGGCCTGACCGCCAAGACCGACGTGCAGATCGACCACGACTTCGACCGTGGCGACCAGGGCATCGAGCCAGCCCGGGTCACCGTGACCATGAAGGGTGGCGCCGTATACGTGGAGCAGTGCGACCTGCCCACCGGCACCCCGTCGCGGCCCCTGTCGTTCGCCGATATCGAGACGAAGTATCGGAATCTGTTGGAACACGCGGGCCAGCCCATCTCGGCGGCCAACGCCGACATGCTGGTGGAGAGCGTGGCAGGGCTCGAGGAGATGGAGGACGTACAGGATCTGATCGGCCTGACGAATTAGGGCAGAAGGGCAGCGACAGGTGGGCTACTTCGTAGGGGTCGACGGAGGGGGAACGTTCACAGACTGCGCGGCCATGGATGAGGAGGGCCGCCTCTATTTCGCCAAAGCGGCGACGACGAAGGAAGACTTCGCTGTCGGCATGTTCGACGCTCTCTCGGCGCTGGCCGACGAGTGCGGCACCACGGTGCCCGAGTTGATCGCCTCCACCGAGCGCTTCAACCTCGGCACCACGGTGGGCACCAACCTGCTTGTCGAGCGGCGCGGCGCCCGGACAGGGCTGCTTGCGACCGCGGGGCATGGCGACTCCATCCTCATCATGAGGGGCACGGGCCGCACCGCCGGACTCGAGCTCGACCTGCTGTTCCATCCACAAGCCACTCAGAAGCCCGTGCCGCTGGTGCCGCGGGCGTTCATCCGCGAGATCCCCGAGCGCATCGACTGCATGGGCGAAGAGGTCGTGTCGCTCGACGAAGACGCGGTGGAGGCGGCCGTGCGCAGCCTGGTTGAAGACGCCGGGGCGACCGCC
>JAFGIH010000602.1 GCA_016929985.1 Thermoleophilia bacterium
AAGGCTTCCAGTTCGTCGGCCAGCTCGCGGGCGGCTTTGGAGCGCGGCCACTCCAGACGCCCGAAGCCCATCAGCGACTTGAGCCGTGAGATGAGATAGGACTTTGAGACCGTGCCCTCCTTGACGCCCTGACGGACGTTGCAGCCGGTGCCCGCCGTGAACATGACGCCTGTTAGGTGCCACGGTTCGATGCCTGAGCGCTCGCGCAGGAAGTCGACCACGGGCAGACCGCAACCTGTCGCGTCGACCATCACGTACACACTCTGGCGGGCGCGGGTATCCGGCGGCGGGTCCATGTAGCGTTCACGCCTGAAACCTCCCGCGCGGTAGGCGGCCTTCTCCTGCTGGGCTGCCACGCGGGCCACAGTGGCGCCGTAGATGACCTTCAGGCGTTCGGCCACCTGCGGGTAGGCCGTCTGTAGTGCCAGACGCTCGATATGGTGGATACGGTGATGGTCGCCTTCGAGCTGTTCGGCCACCACCACGGCCGATGGATCTTGACGTTGCCCGATGTCGACGCCGATGGTTACTACAGGTTCCACTCTTCACACTCCTCACTGAAGCAGGCTTCGATTTCGGCGCTGTTGAAAGCCGCCGCTTGAGCATCCCCAAACTCGCACTCATACTCGGAGCGGTAGAACCACTCCCCCAGCGCTCGCTGCTCTTCCTCGAGAAACTCCGCGCTGATCCTCGGGCAGTCAGAGGCGGGCACGCGGTAGCGCTCCCACGTCGGCCCGCCGTTCTCCCATGCGTCATAGAAGAAGCCCCGCCGGCCGAAGGGAGTGGAGAGCATGACGAGCTGCCCGCCCGATACCGCGAGCATGGGCCGGACTGCCGCGATGGTCTCGTCTGGTACGCGGCTCGCCTCGTCTACCAAGAGCAGGCGTACGGCGCTGTAGGCGCGGATCGTGCCCTCAGTACCGGGGAGACTGATTACCCGGCTGCCCGATTCGAGCGTCAGTGAGAGCGCGTTCTCACTCTCAGAAGGCACGGGGCGCCCGAGGGTCTTGTAGACGGCTAGAACCTTCTTGAACAGCTCCTGAGACTGCCGCTGTGATGGTGAGAGCAGCAGGATCAATGAGCCCGGCTCGTACACTGCGACGTGTACCGCCTTGGTCGCGCATGTCTGACTCTTGCCCGTCTGCCGGGCGGCGTTCAGCAGGATGCGCGGGTGATTCGACCGAAGGACTGCGGCTTGCCAGGTGTCGGGTGTCATGCCGATACCGCCGGCTAGGGCTACCGGGTCAAGAGCGCGGGCAAGGTCTGTTGCTATCCGGCTCACGACTCCCCCGCTTCCAGCTCGAGCAGGCGACCGGAGACGCAAGCCCTCGCGTCCGGGTAGCCGGCCAGGGCAGCGAAGATCACGGCGCGCACCTCGAGCCACTCCGGCGACTGCATGAGATTGATCGTCACCTGTGGCCGGTCGTTCAGCTCGCCTGTTGCCTTGCCGAGTAGCTCGAGTTGCAGCCGTAGCTCTTTGAGAGCGTTCAGCGACTGGTCAAACTTGCCCGACGCGGCCGCCTCATTGAACATCGCTTCGGCCCGTTCGATAAGACTCTCGATTCTGTCAAGTAGGGTCGCGCGCCGGTCTGCCTGCTCCTGCGTCTGCATGGCTGCCAGGGCTGCGGATAGGTGGTGCTTCGCGTGACGCTGGACAGCGGCCGCGCTCACTCCATAGTCGGCTGCGATCTTGTATGAGGAATCGCCGCAAACGATGCGCGCGTCGATATCATCGCGCTTTTCGTGGGCGCAGACTGTGCAGACGCGCCCCATATCAGCCGCCTACCAACGGACTAGGAATCCGTGGGCCGTTGACTTGACGCTGCAAATAGCCCTGTTTTGAAGCCCTTGCTAGGTGTTTGCTAGGCATCAGGCGAGCCGCCACGGTTGCCTCGAATGCGCCACGCTTAGGGCGCCCGCTCTCCACTCCCCCGGGCTCGAATCCGTTTCTGACCACGGTTGATTCGTCCACGTGGCAGGATTCAGACCGGCTATTCGTTTCTGACCAAAGGCACGGGTACTTGGTCACAAATGAATGCGGCCCATAGATGGATTCGTTTCTGACCACCATCTTATCTATAAGATGGTCAGAAAGAATCTCATGGGTAGGTTTCTCACCTTGACACATACTCGACGCCCTTCCTGAGATAGCGGTATGGGTTGCCCTTCTTGCCCTGTCCTGAACGCTCAGCCTCGCCGGAGTCGACCAGCTCCCCCAGCACTCGCCTGAACGTGACGCGGGGCGGTCGCTCTTCTTCGCTGTAGCCTGCGAGCAACTCAGCCTCGGTGGCCGGATCGTCTCCCGGTAGGACGGCCAGTAGTGATTCTCGGCAAGCCCGGTGCTGAATGTCGGCCTCAGTACCCAAGAGCGCATAGGTCCGCTCGTCTGCGCGCCATTCGATGATCTGCGACGGCGGGAGCCCGTCGAATCTGCTCACGTAGTCCAGCCGGCGTCTGTTCTCATGCCCGGCGCCGATGGTCTTGCGTAGACCCATGAGGATGTCGCAGGCGCCGGCCGTCGCGTTGCTACCTCTGCCGGCTTCCCCCAGCTCGGCCGCCGGTCCTTTGCGGTCGTGACGTACTAGCAGGACTGCCAGCCCGGCGTCTGCGGCCGCCTGTACGGGCCTGAGAGCCTCTAGGACGGCGCCGCTCGAGTTCTCCGAGTCTCCCTGTAGGGCTGCCCAATCTGCGAGACTGTCGACCACCAGGAGCCCGGCGTCGTGCTCGAGGGCCTCGGCTGTCGCCGCCTCCACCACGTCGGCCCACTTCCATCCGGCGCCCGCTCGTCTGAGGATGATCCTCAGCCCGTCGCCTACCAGCCCCACGCGCTCGAGGGCCGCCCGGAAGGTAGGGCCGCGCTCTTCCGTGAGGTAGAGCACGCCTGTCCGGTTGGTAGGCTTCCCCACAAAGAGGCGCCCCTCAGTGACGGCGGCCGCAAGAGCGAGGGCTAGAGTGGACTTACCCACTTTGGGACCGGCTACCAGGTCCGAGATACAGGAGCGGGCTACCAAAGGCTCGGCTATCCATTCGGGCCGCTCCGGTGTCATGGTGAGCAGTTCTGACGCCGTGAGCACCTCGAGACGCCGCGTAGCTGCCTCAATTGATACACCCTGAAGATCTACGGGCGAAAAGTCCTCAAGCCCATATCCGGCCGCTAGGTGGTCAGCGGCGTCGTTGCCCTCTACGGCTTCAACGATCACGACGGACGCAGCCTCGCCCTGGAGACTGGCGGCTACTGCGGCGGCGTGCTTGCGCCCGGGCTCGTCTCTGTGAGCCACCACGATCACGTGAGCCCCACAGAGGTACTCCGCATACTCGGGCTTCCACTTGCCAGCGCCGCCCGGGTTGCACGTTGCGACCGCCCCAGCCTTCTCGAGGGCCTCCACGTCTTTCTCGCCTTCGGCAACGTGGATGATGCCTCCGCGCCCGGCCTCTTCGACCACCTTCGGCAAGTGGTAGGGCACCCGGCGAATTCCCTCCATGCTCCAGCTCTTTCCGTGCGACTTCGCGGGGTCTGAATGCCAACAGGGGAACTTCTTGTCAGCCGTCCGGCAGACTGTGAAGAGGTGCCGGCCTTCCTCGTCGGTGTAGGTGTAGGTAGCAACCGCTGGGCCGTGCGGCGTCCAGGCGTCACCATCTCCCCCGGCCTCGCGGCCCTCTGCAAACAGGTCTCGGGATTCCAGCCCAAGGGCTGCAAGAATCGTCTCTGTCTCGCAGCCGGCGTGACAGCACAGAAGCACGCGGCCGTCGTTGCCCTCGGATACCGAGAGGCTTTGTCGGCGGTCCTCATGCGCGGGACAGCGGGCCATATAGCCCTGCCCGCTCTTCTTGACGCCCTCTAGCCGGTCTAGGACTGTGGCAATTGGAGACGATCCGCTCACCGCGCGTCCTTCTTCGCCGGGTCGAATCCGCTCTCACTTGGTTCAGACAATTCGGTCCTCCGGCCAATCACCCGCCCGTCGAACTTCTCGACCATCGGAGCGATCCGGTCATGGGATAGTCTTCTTTTGCGCGCCCTGCACTCGCCTAGAGCCTGCTCAAGACCGAAGATGCGGAAGGTTTCGCCTTGGCCGTTCAAGGCATCCTCGAATCGTCTCGTGATTGTTGCGTCGGCATGGGATCGACCGGCGCCCCGTCGATACTCGCGGCTACCGCCAGCACGGCGGCTGTCAGTCTCGCGGCGTCACCCGGCGGGACACAGACGGCGCTGTGAGCGAGCCGCCAATCTCCCCCGCGAGCCCGGTAGAGAGGCGCGATGCTCACAAGCGACCGGCCGCGTGGTGTATCCCAACGTGATACGACCAGCCGGGTATCGGGGCCGGTGGCAATCGTCGTTGGGTCTAGCTCGTCAACATGCAACGTCATCGCGGTCCACCTCCAGAGGGTCGGTGTATCCGAGCACGGCCAGGAGTGGCCGGGTAGGGACTTTGAGAAGACGGCCGATCCTGAGCACCTTGACGCCCTCGCACAGTTCGCCGCGCTCTCGGGCAAGCTGGAAGGCGAGGGTCCGTCCTATTCCGATAACAGCCGCGGCGGTCTCCACGTCGATCACGGTCTGCCCGCGCAGTGTCTGTATCTGCTCCGGCGTCATCGCTCAGCGATCCTCTCAAGGTCAAACAGGAGACGGGCGTAGCGAATCGCCGCCTCGCCTCGCGGGACGTTGCGCCCTGTCTCCCAGTGGTGCACGGTGCTCGGATGCACACCTACCTCGTTGCCGACTTCGCGCAAGGTCAGGCCAGCGTTGAGTCTGACGGTCCTAACCTGGCGGCCGTGCACCATGTCTCTCATGCGCGCCAGTTCCAGAATCTCTCGGCTCATCGTCACCCCTCGGTGTTTCCGTCGTGTTGCTGTCCCGAGTATGGCCTTTATCCTAACGCTTGCCAATCATTACGTTGTGTGACCATAATGGAGTCGTGGACGACCTACACGAAACCCGAGGTGAGTGCATGGACGAATGGGGCCTCTACCCGGCGGACCCGACGCGGCAGCGCCGCACTAACCCGCTGTTGTTTGAGGAGGTGTCGTTCTACTGGCCTAAGACGACGAAGCATCTTTGGGTCACGGTGGGATGGGCGCTCATCGGCGAGCGATGGGAGTGCGTGAGCCTACGAATTGATGTTGTCAGCGACGTGCGCCCTCTTCAGGGAAAAGACCTGCGGATAATCAAGTTCGGCGACCTGCTGGAATACGCAACAGCAAGGTTGCGAGCGAGACGGGATGCTTTCTTCCCCCCCGGCTCCGAGATGGAAGTCTGGACACTTGAATACGATGATGCCGGTGAGGTGGTCAAGACTGTAACGACCAAGCCACGCCCAGGATCAGAGGATATGGCTCTTCCCAAGCGGAAGGGCCGTGCACCAGTACCACTGACAAAGCTGAGGGAGGTGGCCCGCGTGTATGAAGAGGCGCGGCAGAAGGGCGACTACCCCACCAAGGCCGTGCAAGACCACTTCCCCGGCACAAGGAGAGGAACAGCCGCGCGGTGGGTCTGGCTGTGCCGCGAGATGGACCCACCGCTGATTCCGCCACTCAGACCTAGAGGAAGGAAGGAGGCAGAATGACCAAACCCGCGACAGAAGACCCGAAGAAGCCCGCCATGAAGGACGGGCTCATGTTGCGCGGCAAGACGTGGAGCTACGTGGTCCGCGTCCGCGATCCGAAGACGGGCAAGATGAAAGACCAGTGGAAGGGAGGCTATAAGACTCAGAAAGAGGCCAGGATGGCCCGCAACGATGCCCGCTCGTTGTCTGACAAGGGCACGGCGGTCGCCGCGAGCAGGATCACCGTAGGCGAGTATCTCGAGCAGTGGCTCGAGGCGCAGGGCGGGCAGGTTCGCCCCACGACGCTCGTGAGCTATCGCCTGCACGTCGACAGGTACATCGTGCCGCGAATCGGAGCCGAGCGTCTCCAGCAACTCACGCCCGCGATGGTCGACCGTCTGTACTCCACACTCTCGAAGAAAGGAGGCCAAGACAGGCACAAGCTCAAAGAGGGCGAGAAGCCCAAAACAAAGCCGCTGAGCGCGACCACCGTGCGCCGCATCAGCGCGACACTGCACAAAGCCCTACATGACGCAGTGAAGAAGAAGCTAATCCCCTACAACCCCGCGGACGCGGCAGAGAAGCCGAAGATACAGCACGACTCGGACGGAGCCGGGGAGATGAAGACCTGGACCCGCGAAGAGCTGGACACCTTCCTCGCTCACGTCACGACAGACCGCCTCTTCCCCATGTGGCGCCTCGCCGCCTGGACGGGCATGAGGCGCGGAGAAGTCGCCGGGCTCATCTGGCGAGACGTTGACCTGGAAGCGGGCACGATCACCGTGCAGCGGGCTCGCGTATCCGTGGGCGCCGCAGACGTGCGGGAGAGCAAGCCGAAGACGGGCAGCGGCCGGCGACAGGTAGAGCTGGACAGTGAGACCGTGAGCACGCTTGCGGCGTGGAAGGACCGCCAAGACGCGGAGCGCAAAGCGTGGGATGAGAACGCACTCAACAAAGACAAATGGCCCGGGCACGGGCTCGTCTTCACTTTGCAGGACGGCTCTCCCCTGCACCCGGACCAGCTCACAAGCTCTTTCGCCTCCCACGCGAAAAAAGCCAAACTCCCCACGATCCGCCTGCACGATCTGAGGCACACGCACGCGACCCTCATGCTCGCGGCGGGCGTCCCGGTCAAGGTGGTATCAGAAAGACTCGGACACTCGACGCCGGGTTTCACCATGACGGTCTATCAGCACGTTCTCCCCGGGATGCAGCGTGAGGCCGTGCAGTCAGTAGCCGACGCGAAGACCAAAGCCGCCCGCCACTTGCACGCGGTGAACGCCTAGCAAACACCTAGCAGAAAGACCGCCCGAAAGACGCGAAGATGCAGACGCCTAGCAAACACCTAGCAAATAGCCCGGATGGAGAGAAGAGCGGACGCCCCGTGAAGGCAAAAGTCCTGCATATGGATACGCGCCTGGCAGGATTCGAACCTGCGACCCACGGATTAGAAGTCCGTTGCTCTATCCAGCTGAGCTACAGGCGCATATGCGTACCGGCAGCCACGGAGACCGCACCCGACGGCATCCCGGCCGCTCTCGACCGGCCCCGGCTTAGGAGCGGGCGACGGGATTCGAACCCGCGACAACCAGCTTGGAAGGCTGGAGCTCTACCAACTGAGCTACACCCGCCGGTGCTTTCGACCACCGAGACCGGACTTTGGTCGGGACGAGAGGATTTGAACCTCCGACCCCCTGCTCCCAAAGCAGGTGCGCTACCAGGCTGCGCCACGTCCCGCTCGCATACGTTTCTTGGGCCTCGGTCGCGAGAGTATAGCGTATCGGTTCTTCCTCTGACCTTCAGGCGGTTTGTGCATTACACTTGACTTCTGTTCTGCCCCGATCGACAAGGAGGGCACATGAGGATACTTGTCACTGGAGGAGCGGGTTTCATCGCCTCGCACGTGAGCGACCGTCTGTTGGCCCTCGGCCAACGGGTGGCAATCGTCGACAACCTATCCACCGGAAAACGCGAGAACCTTCCTGCCGAGGCGGTGTTCTACGAGGTCGATATCCGCGACAAGGCCCTTGACAAGGTGTTCGAAGAAGAGAAGCCGCAGGTGGTGATACACCATGCCGCCCACGCGAACGTGACCGAATCGGTGAGAAACCCCGGCTACGACGCATCGGTCAACATCGGGGGGTCTATCAACCTGTTCGAGAGTTGCGTGAAGCACGACGTGGAGAAGATAGTGTTCGCGAGCACCGGTGGCGCTCTCTACGGCGAAGCGTGCTATCTGCCGGCGGACGAATCCCATCCCATCGATCCGGTCTCTCCCTACGGGGTGAGCAAGTACGCGGTGGAACACTACCT
>JAFGIH010000603.1 GCA_016929985.1 Thermoleophilia bacterium
CCGCCTGAATTCACCGTGCTGCGGCTGGCCGGTACCAGGTCGGAGCGACCTCGCGGCCGGGCGGAGGGACGTGGCGAGCACGTACGACCATTCCGGATGCCTGCGCCCGATGCGGGCTGCAACGCGGCGCAGATGGTGACCCCGAGTCCGGCAACTGGCAGGCGCCATCGCAGGCGCAGTTGGACGCGGAGTTCTGGAGTCGGTTCAGGAGCTGGTGGTTCTGGTTCCTGCTTCTCGCTGTGGTGAGCATCCTTCTGGCGCGTTGGTGAGGCTCTCGCTCGGACAACAACCAAAGGGGGTCGAGCAGGGAAACTCCCCGCGCCGCAATCGAGTTCGACCGGAGGGCGGTAGCGCACTGGTGTTCAGCATCGCCACGCCCGTCCCGACGATCGCATACTCCCGACCATGCCAGTTCAGCACGCAATCTGGCGCATGGGGGCCCAGGCTACTCCGCTATCGGTGGGTTCCCTCGCCAACGAGAACGAGCTCGAGGAGTTCATCTGCGCCGAGCCCGCCATTCTCAGTGACCGGTGGCTGCTCATCGGGCGTCAGGTCCCCACGGCTCACGCCAAGTTCGTCGACCTGCTTGCAGCGGATTCCCTTCCGCCACTGGGGCGCGGGTTCTTGCGCCATGCACGCGAAGAGTGGAGTCAGGACGCGGGCGGCCCGTCCTCTGACATCCAGACGCGAATGCCTCGCTTCTCCAGTCCGCGTAGCCTCCGAATCTCGAAGATGCGCTCCGGGGAGAATTCGACCGACTCGTTACCCTGCTTGTAAGACTTCAACGCGGCCAGCTTGTCTGAACCCTTGATGAGCTTCGCGTCGTCGTAGTAGTCGAAGAACGGGAACCCCGCGCTCTTGTACTTGCGGGGCCCCGGTGGCTTCGTTGGCGTTGGCTCACCGGTGATGGCCTCCCACGCCAGCGAGTTGCAGACGTTGACCTGGCAGATGACGCTCGTATTCGACCACTCATCGGCCTGGTACGGGTCCTTGTAGATCTCTTGGCGCATCTTGCCGCCTGCCGCGAATCCCATGTCCGGTGCGGCGCAGCCCGCGCAGCACTCCATGACCATGAACAGGTCGCCTCCCGCAGCACCGTGCTTCTTCCACGCCTCGGCAGTCATGGGAAACACCTCGAGCTGCATACCGCCTTCCTGGGCCTCACCGGTGACTTGCTTCTCGACGGATGCCTCATGTTGGAGAGGCGCCGCGACGAACTGCCGAATGACGTCACCTCCGACGTTGTAACCGTCGAGCCAGGGCTGGTCGGGGACGACCAGGTAGTTCTGCGGTTCACGCTCAAGACCGTCCTGCCGGACACTCCCCGTCAGTGCGCATACTCCTCCGGTGGAGACCTTCACGGCGAAGCAGTACCTGGCGTTGAAGTTCAGCCACATCGCCTCGGACTGGTGCATGGGCAGCATCACGCCGCCGCGCTCCGCCCACTTGGTTGGGATACGCTCTGCGAAGTTGTCCGCGTCTTGCAGGGGGAAATTGCCGAGCCCAGGCGGGAGCGGATACTCCTTCTCGTCATCCGGGATGCGCAACGTGCGCTGGAACTCGATGCGCAGCTCGGCCTCCTTGTGGACCTCCGGGAATCGGAAGACCAGGCCTTCTTTCTCGATGGTGACGCTCGGCATCGCTCCGCTCCTTTCCGAGGTGTCCAGTGTGAGCTGGCCCAAGGGCGACGGCAAGCCTCGCGAGCGAAACTGTCGCCAGCGACGCCCCCGGTCTTCTCCCGAGTTCGCCGACTACCGCGAGGAGCCACGGCAAGATGAATGTTCTCGGCGACGACGCGTGAGCAGCGCTCCGACCGCCACCCACAGGACGATACCGATGCCACGGCCATCAGACGGGCGCGAGTGCGTGCTGCAAGCCGCTGCACCTGGTCATTCCCGAGCTCGCCCAATGGGCAGGGAATGACCAGTCGCTACTGGTCATTCATTCCGGAGGCCCACCCACAAACGACGAAGACCTCAACGATGTCGCTGAGGTCTCCTTAGTGGGCCATGAAGGACTCGCCAGCGTCTGACCATGGTGAAGAACGGGGACGCGCAGTTGGCTGCACGCACGGTCAGAGCCGCACGTGTGCTCCGAGGCCGGCGGACAAAACGACGAACCCCGAAGGCCAGGAGCCTTCGGGGTGTGTGGTGGGCCATGAAGGACTCGCCAGCGGCTGACCACCCTGCCGCTCGGTTGCGCGAAGCTCGCCGCACGCACGATCAGATCAGCACATGTGCTCCGAGTCCGGCGGACAAAGCGACGAAACCCAGCAGGCGTGATGCCTCTGGGTTCCGATCAGTGGGCCATGAAGGACTCGAACCTTCAGCCTCCGGATTAAGAGAGCCAACGAACCAGCAGAAAACATGCTGGATTGTGAATCGCTCTACACTTCTGGATGCGAGGAGATGTGAGGAGCGACGCGTCCTGGGCAATCCCGGCCCGAACCTGGAGCCAGAGTCGACACGATTGGGCGTGGTGCGCGGCCTCGCACTGTCGGTAGTGCAGGCGGTCGAAGGTGACGACATCGGTGGCGCCGTTGCCGGTGCGAAGGCGCTGGTGACGTTCTTGGAAAGCCTGGTGTCGGGTGGTGCAGGGGACGACGGTGGGGGAGACGATGGGGTGAGAGCCGGGCTGGCCTTCGTGGTCAGCCCGGCGCCTGGGCCCGTGCGTATAGCCCTGCCGTTGGCCGCATGACCCCGGAGACGAACCCATGGTCGAGAAGGCCGCTGCAGGCACATGCGGTCAACGCCGACCGCCGGGTCTGCTACTCTGGCGACGCGGTAGACGACTTGGCTCCCCGGGGAGGCACGACATGCGTGGAGGTAGACTGCTGGTGGGTCTCGCATTGTTTGCCGGAGGTCTAGCGACCGGCGCGGTCATTGTGCTGCAGATGATGAAGGGAGGCGAACCCGTACGGACGCTCTTCGCGGTTTCCTTCTC